>JAZSIB010000103.1:0-29437 GCA_045533585.1 Lachnospiraceae bacterium
ACTTAGATGAATATTCATTAGAATTTTCAAGGTTGTTTCATTATTCGATTATCAAGGTGCTTTTTTCTCTGCTTAAGAGAGAAAAAAATCTAACCGCTTGATGTGTTACCGTTTCTCGCGGTCAGCTCGCTTATAATATCACCATGTTTCAGTTTTGTCAACAACTTTTTTAAGTTTTTTCAAAAATGTTTTTTGGCAACATCCATACCGCTTTGTTTCAGCCTTTATTTATCTTCCGGCTCACCCTTTGCGGCATCAGCTCGCTTATAATATCACCATGTTTCCGTTCTGTCAACCACTTTTTCAAGAATTTTGTCAAAATTTTTGAAATCAGTAAAATTGCTAGTGTTTAAGCGCACTAATGGCACTTTTTCTGTTTAAATTGTTTTTATTGCTCAAACAATTCTCCCTTTTCCCCAACCATTCCTTCTTCTTACTCATTTCATACCATCTGTTTTCTTCCTCACCCCTCTACAAAACACCATTCTTGATTTTCGCATTCATGCAGCGGCTTCTTTCTTAAGAACAAAGAGTCCATTTCATTTGCAGACATACACGGGGCGTTTTTTGCTTTACAGCGTCGGCTTTCGGAATTTAACGCAACAAGGGCCTGTAAAGTAAAAAAATGCGCAACCGGCATCAAAGCCCGTTACGCATTCATACTTTACATTTCCTTCTTCTTATTAGAATTACTTCTGAACCAGATGAACGGCAAAGCCGCCAATCTCATCCTTGGAATAAATCGCTTTCAGCACGCCCTTCTTGTCATACTTTGCGGTATCCTCGTCAAACGTCATACCTCTCTGCTCCAAATGCCAGATTGCACGCTCGATATAATTCGTACGGATCGCAATATGGCCTTTCGCTCCCAGATACGGCTGCTTCATCACTTCTACACCGCTGCCGGCAAAGATAGAGCTGTTGCCGTCCTTCTTTTCAAAACCAAATACCTTGCAGAACGCATCTGCAATCCCGCCGGCCTCTGTCTCAGAGGAAGCGTTGATTCCAATATGGCCAAGTTCAAAGCCGAGCATCATATTGACCGCTGCTTCCGTCATCTCACGGATCTTGTCGAATTCACCAGCGTTAATCAACTTATCGCTTACCATCCAGCTGCCGCCACAAGCAAGAATCTTCGGAAAATCAAGATAAGACAAAAGATTCTTTTCATTAATACCTCCGGTCGGCATAAACTTCATGGAAGTATACGGTGCTGCCATTGCTTTAATCTTAGCAAGACCACCCGATGCCTCTGCCGGGAAAAACTTAACCACTTCCAGACCAAGCATAAGCGCCTGCTCGATCTCTGACGGACTGGAGATACCCGGAGTAATTACAATCCCTTTTTCAATACAATACTGCACAACTACCGGATTAAAGCCCGGAGAAACGATAAACTGTGCTCCGGCAGCGATTGCTCGATCTACCTGTTCTGTCGTAAGTACCGTACCGGCTCCGACAAACATATCCGGAAAGCTCTCTGACATCCGTCGGATAGACTCTTCCGCTGCATCGGTACGGAACGTAACTTCCGCTACCGGCAAGCCACCTTCACACAGCGCTTTGGCAAGCGGCACTGCATCTTTTGCATCATCCAGCTTTACCACCGGGATAATACCAAGATTTCTTATGCGTTCTAATACAGGATTCATTTGTAACACCAACCTTTCCGGCAGATTATTCTTATCTTTGAGATGTCCCCCTGTTCAGGACCATTCATATTTAGAACAAGTCTGCCACTGTCTTTGTAATAAAATTCATAGGAATATTATTTGTATATAAGAAGCTTAACAGCTTACTTTCATTAATATACCGGAACATAGTCTGTCCAAATTCCGTTCCGCTTATTACCGTAACAATCGCAAAGAACAGCCACACCAGCAAAATACCCTGAACCAGGCCGAGCGCCATACCGACAAGCTTATTTGCCTGTTTCAGCAACGGCAGCTTTGCAAATACATCCAAGACTTTATTCAGCGCATACAACAGTATCATGGCAATAATAAATACAAGCACAAAACACAATGCTCCCAATATCGTCTTTGCCAAAAACTCCGCCACACCTGCTGCCATCTTCGCCGACGCGTCTTCTGCCATCTCATCCAGACTCAGGCTTTCTGCAAATTCAGCAGATACAAGCTTTTCCTTGATAATAATAGGAAGATTCAGATTCGCAACCAACAGTTCCGGCTCCGGGATCTCGATGGCCATATCTTCCAGATTCAAAGCCTCACTTACTGTCGTTGTAAGCTTGCTCATAATGGTTTCATTTTTTTGAAGTACTTCTCCCAGTTTTGGACCGATTACGATTGCAAGAATCAAGGCAACCGTCATGGACACTGCACCAAACAGCATATCCACAAAACCTTTTTTCCAGCCATATACTGCACTCACAATCAAAGCCGCCAGCACTATAATCAACACATAATTCATGCTTTATTCCTCCTTCGTATGAATCATCCGGATGGTAGACACATCCGTTTCTCCAAACACAATCAATTTGTCCTTTTCACCGGTTGGCATAATCTCCTTTACCGCCAACCCCTCCAAAGGGCTGTTGAACTTCAATGCACCGGACAGATTCATCACCAGACATGCAGAACTGTTATAAAAAACAATATCTTCACCGGACAGTAACACCGCGTCAAACTCCTCCGCAATGTTCCGGTCAAACTGTAACTGAGCCTTCTTGTCATATACCTGTACACGTGCCACTGTTCCGTTTGCTGTATTATCTGTTACCACCGCAAGATAATCCTGACTCACAGCGACTCTCAGAACCGGCTGCGTACACGGAATCTCTGATACAAGTTCCGGCAGCTCCGGCATGGTATAAATTGCTACCGAATCTTTACGGAATGCACATACGGTGTCATTGTCCATAAATCGAACTTCCGGGACCACCTCGTCATACTTAAACACACCGGCAAGATTGTTGGAATAATTCTGTCCTACTTCACCAAAGTTATAGAAGCTCAGCCAGCCACCGGCTTCCGTATTATCTAATGTAAGGTATGACGTCACCAGCTTCGTTCCGTCCTCTGATAATGCCATATCAATCGGGAAACCATCTTTGTTTTCCAAAGTCTTAATCTCAACCAGAACTTCACCCGCAAGTGTAATCAGCTGAATATAATCTGCCATCCCGTCATTCATCCGGACTGCAGTAACACCCATGGCAGACGTCTCTATCTCACAGATGGGGTAGGGAACGTTTTTCCAATACAGCGCACCGGTTCCATCCATCATATATACGATTTTGCCACCACGGTCCCCCACTGCGGCATACTCCCTGCAGCTTGCCGCAATCGGTTGGTTCATGTCATAGCTGACATTCCACGCCAGAGAGCCGTAACTGTTCACCGCCTCTGCACCATCTCTGCTCACCTTCATATATCCGTCACTGTACGGAATATACTGAAGCGCTGCGTTCCGGCTCAGTGTACCGTTCCAGATAACCTCAATACCGTCATACGGCTGACCCTGCCGTTTATACCACAGACCAAACCACACCGCCGCAACGATAACCAGCAAGGCAATCAGCACAACAGCAATCCGACCTGCCATATTCTTTTTTCTTTTTCCGGAAGATTTTCTTCTGTCCCTCTCCATCTCGTCCTGCTTCCTTACGCTATCGCCAGCCACTTCTTCACCTATAGTACAGGCTTCCGGCATATAACCCCCGTCTGCAAAAGAATCACGGTTGCATCAGGATGCTATGCGTATAAGAATTATACATGATAAAACCAAAAAGAAACAGCCCTTAATTTATTTTTTCGGAAAAATCAGTTCCTGCCCGACATAAATCCGGTCAACACTTTCCAGTTGATTCAGCTCGCAGATATAATCCAATAATTCCACCGTACCGTAGACCTCTTTACACATCTGTGCGAGTGTATCACCCGGCTTTACAATATAAGCACTATACTCTGTTGGTGCCAGCACCGTTACTGTTTCTTCCTCTATCCGGTCCGGGTCATCCTGCTTTGTTGCAATATCAGGCTCCTGGATTGCTACCTGTTTTTCTTCCTCTGTTTTCTCCTTCTCCGTTTCCGGCTGTTTCTTTTCCGACACAAGCATCTGTTCCTCTTCTGCATCTGTTTCTACCTTCTTCTCATCCGATACCATCGTCTGCATTTCTTCCGGCTTCTTATCGGACCCGGCAATTTCTTGATTTTCTTCCTTTTCCACTGTCACTGCTTCTTCCGGCTCATCATCCAAAAAGTCAAAATTCCCAAAAGCAAATGCATCCGGATCCTGCGTCGGCTCCGCATTCAACTTTTCTGTTTTTTCCGCTGCCATAGTAGTGCCGGGTGTGTCCTCACCGTTTGCATACGTGGACTCCTTTAAGACAGAAAGCGCATCCGTCCCCACCATAACACTCACAATCAGGACAATGATGCAGGCAATGGCAGCCAACTGAAACATATCCTTACGAACCGAAGTTCGCTGCTTTCTCTCTTTCTTTTCCGGCAGCTCTTCCGGCAGTTCTACCTTTTTCATTTCCTTCAGCGGCTTATCTGCCTGCGGATGCAGATAAGAGGCCGCATCCAGCATATAGTTTTGCATTTCATCATTCTTTTCATAATATACATAATACCCCGGCAAGGTACAAAAACTTCCATATCTGCAGATTCGAATCGTCAGTTCCTTTTCCAGACTTTCATAAGCGATAAAAATCTTTTCACTGTCTCCGAAATTATCAATATGCGCCCGCAGGAACACATCCTCCTGCAACATCCGAAATCCGGGACCGGCAATACACCAGCCTACCACTTCATTATCCGGGAAAAAACGCCGGATTTTTTCATATACTTCACTCCAGATTTCTTCCCCAAAGACAGGACTGTCACTCTCACAGATTTTATTTGCGTTGATGCCTCCCCGCACAAAGAGGCAACGCCCTGTCTCCGTCTCCATCACCTGTCCCACCAGAATCATAGCCGAACAATTCGGAAACCCCGTCTCTGCCATCCTGCGTATATAAGTTTCTACATAATCCTCCAGATATACCGGCAACGGACCTCCGCCCTGTCCGCATGTACGGATATTTCTTGGCAGCTTCCTGCTATGCTTTGCAATGTCCGTTTCTGTTTTCCGTATCGGATACATATTTTCAATCATGCCACACCTCTTGCATCAGTCTTGCGCATACCGCGCTGCTTTTCACGAAGAATAGCACTTCTGTGCAGGTAATATTTGTCATTTTTATGTGTCGCCTTATAGAATCGTCCGCAGATTTCCTCCTCCCTCTCTTATTTTCTCCCCTCCCACTATCCACAAAACTCGCTTGCCGTCAAAAAACCTCTCTGCACCCCTCTCCCGGCTCAGTTTCCGTCGAACACTTTTTGTCTGCCTGCACAATATCCGGCAATACTTCCGATAAGACCACTTTGAAAGGAATTTTCGAAATGTTGTATTTCGACTCATCCCGTCCGCTTACCAGCTACCACTTTGCCACAGAACTTTCTTCCTTATTGCAGAAACACTGTCCGCCGGGACACACACTTGTTTTTCTCTGCATCGGCTCCGACCGCGCTACCGGCGACAGTCTCGGACCGCTTCTCGGTTATAAGCTTTCCGCCCTTCGTTTGCCGGACTGTCTTGTATACGGCACGCTGGAGCACCCCGTACATGCAAAAAATCTCGGTGAAGTCATCACCGAGATTCATAATAAAGTATCGTTTCCTTTTATAATTGCCATCGACGCATCGCTTGGCAAAGCAAATCACATCGGATATTACACATTAAACCCAGGTCCGCTCAAACCCGGCGCCGGTGTCCATAAAGACCTCCCACAAGTCGGCGACCTGACGATTACCGGCATCGTAAATCTTTCCGGTTTCCTGGATCAGATGCTCCTGCAGACTACACGCCTTAACACGGTAATGCAGCTTGCAGACCGAATCTGCGACGGAATCTGTCACTGTATCCGCGCCCGTTTACCCCATCAACAGAACCAACAGCTTCAGTAATATTACTGTTTCGCTCCCTCTGCGACCTCCGTTGCCGGCACCTCCTGTATCTGTCGGAGCGCTTCCGCAATTGTCTGTGCCGCCTGGGACTCCAGTCGTGCTTCCAAACTGTCGATAATATCCAGGGAAAGATTCTCTTTTCCAAGATACGGCTCGTAATTCTTTGCAATCAGCAGCGACAGCTCCTTGGCACGTTCTTCTGCCGTTTTCTGCTCTTCAAGCGTAGAAGAAAGATACTCTTTCATTCCGTTCAGCTCTTCTTCATACTTCTCGCTGATACTGTCCGCCAACAGCTGCTTCGCATTCTTTTCAAACTCTGTCAGAGCTTCTTTTTTCTCTTCCAATATGCGACTGATATCTGCCGAAATATCCTTCATCTCATCGTCAAAACGGTCCAGATTGTACTCGGATTCGTCCTTATCTTTTCGGATACGGCGTGCAATCCTCGCCATCTCTCTACGATTCTGGCGGATATCGCTCCTAAGACCCTTAATCTGTGCAAACGTTTCCTTATGCAGACCCTTCGTCACATGCATAATCAGGACATACAACAGAATATATACCACCACAAAAGCAAAATACAAAAGCATCAATCCAATGCTGGTTTGCCACTTTTCCGGAAAAGCGAGATAATAAACCGCACTCGGAACCGCCAAAAACGCTACAATTAACGCAAGCAACAATACCGGAATATCACTCAGACGGTTCGGCATAAACAATGCATAAAACAGCTTTGTATTAAAGATTGTCGAAACACTCTCCAGTTTATATACCGAACGAATCTCCAGTTTTAACTGTCGTTCTTTTTCTCTCTCGTCTGCAGTCTCTCTACGGATGCGAAGCGCAACTTCCTTCCGCTTGGTCTTGCCTTTGTTGGACTTTACCTTACGGGATTTGCTTTTTAACTTGGCAATCTCATCGTCGTAGGATTTGCCGATTTCATCTACACGACGCTTGGTAGCTGCGTTGATCTCATCGTTGATTGCCTTTTCTTTTGCTTTGATTGCCTTTTCTGTCTGCGCTGCGGAAGCCTTTGCGTCCGTACTTTTCGTACGGGATGCATACAGCTCGGACACATCGCTTCTCAGTTTCTTACAATCCTCCAGCCCACCGTTTAAAATATTCCCGTCGGCCATCTGTAAACCCATCCTTTCCGCTTTTGTATCCACCAATGGCAGATTCGCTACAATTCCACACGTCCTTCCAACGCGCGAAGCAACGTCACCTCATCAATGCACTCCAGATCACCACCGACAGGCACCCCGCTCGCAATACGGCTTACACGGATTCCCGTTGGCTTAATCAGCTTGCTGATGTACATTGCCGTGGCCTCACCCTCCAGACTTGAATTCGTCGCAATGATAACCTCATTTACATCTTCATGCAAACGCTGCATCAGTTCTTTCAGCTTAATATCATTGACACCGATTCCAAGCATAGGCGATATCGCGCCGTGAAGCACATGATATACACCCTCGTACTTTCCGGTCTTTTCATATGCCGCCAGATCCCGTGTTGTTTCCACCACCATGATTGTCTTCTTGTCTCGTTTTGCGCTCTCACAGATCGGGCATTTTTCCTGATCAGTAAGCGTGAAACACTCTGAACAATAGCGTACATTTTTCTTGGCGTCGATCAACACATCTGCCAAATGCTGTACCTGTGACTCCGGCATATGTATAATATGAAACGCCATACGCTGCGCCGACTTGCTTCCGATACCGGGAAGCCGCGCAAGCTCATCAATTAATGCACTTATTTTGCTGCTGAAATAATCCATCTATCCTACACCCCGGAGTGTGCCCTAGAATCCGAATCCGCCCAGACCGCCAAGTCCACCGGTCAGAGACTCCATCATTGCACTGTTATCCTCTTCCAGCTTACGCAGCGCTTCATTGGTCGCTGCCACAATCAGATCCTCTAACATCTCGATATCGTCCGGATCAACAACTTCCGGGCTCAGCTTCACGGAAAGAATTTCTCTCTTTCCGGATACTTTAACGGTAACGGCACCGCCACCTGCGGTAGCCTCCCATTCCTTTTCTTCCATCTCCTTCTGCTTTTCTTCCATCTGGCGCTGCATTCTCTGCGCCTGCTTCATCAAATTGTTCATGTTTCCGGGCATTGCTCCACCCGGGAATCCACCTCTTTTTGCCATTGTATATAATCCTTTCCTGCTGTTTTCCAGCCTTTGATAATATATTTGACGGAACAGACCTCTTTGGTCTTCCCGCATCATTCACTACTTTCACACGCTAATGCAACCAGCGGCTTCCTGTAAAGCAAAAATCATTTGATCACAGTCACCGGAAGCCCCGCAAACAACTTCGTGATATCCGTCGTCCTTCTTGCTGCCGGCTCCTGCGAAAGCGCTCCAACCTTGACCGTAAGCGTCTTTCCGATCGTGCGTTCAATCACTTTTCTGATGTTTTCAAGATTCTCTTCTTTTTCTACAATCTTGCGATCCATCTCGTTTTCCAGCAACAGCAAAAGACTGTCCTCCGGACCCACCGTAGGTCTTGCACTAATCAAGATCGTGCGCACCAGCGGTGGCATCTTCGGCAGAATCTGCGACCACTGCTGTGCTACCGCCTTCAGATCATCGCTCAGTGCAGCTTCCGTGATCGGCTCAAACTCCTCTTCCAACGCGTCCTCTTGTGCCGTCGGCTCCTGCGTGGTGAACACACCGCTCGCTATCTTCTCCTCCAGAACGCGGATTCTGTCCTCTAACGCATCCTGCGTGGACTCCGTCTGCGGACAACAAAGTTTAATCAACGCCAACTCTGTCTGTACTCTTTTTTGAGATGCATAGCGGATCTGATTCGACAGCTCCGAAAATATCCTGATATACCGCATCAGCATCGGAACACTGTAAACCGTTGCCTCATGCTCCAGTATTGCACTCTGCTCTGAGGATACCTCTAACACCTCAACTGCCCCTTCTGCGGTCTTCACCAAAAGAATATTTCGCATATACCAGGTGAAATCCGTAATAAATTGTGTCAAATCCCGTCCCGACAGGATAACCGAATCCAAAATCTGCACACATTCAGACACGGAGCCTTTACAAATATACCGCAACAGCTTGGCAAAGATCTCAATATCTACCGCACCGAGCACCTCCAGCACCCGGTCGTAGGTCATCGTTTCGCCAAAGCAGAACGACACACACTGGTCAAGCAGACTAATCGCATCACGAAACGCGCCATCCGCCTTCCCTGCAATATAACGGAGCGCCTTATCTTCTACTTCCACCTGCTCCGCATCTGCCAACTGCTTCAGATGTTCTGCAATCAGCTCTGCAGGAATCCGCTTAAAATCATAGCGCTGGCAACGGGACATAATCGTAACCGGAATCTTATGTGCCTCGGTTGTCGCCAAGATGAACACTACATACTCCGGCGGTTCCTCCAACGTCTTCAACAGTGCATTGAAAGCACCTGCAGACAACATATGAACCTCGTCAATAATATAAACTTTGTAACGTCCCTCGGTCGGAGAATACCGTACTTCCTCCACGATTTCACGGATATTATCCACGCCGTTGTTGGACGCAGCATCAATCTCTATCACATTCATGGACTGCTGCGCCTTAATGGCACGGCATATCTTACATTCGTTGCAGGGATTTCCGTCTACCGGCGCTTCACAGTTGACCGCTTTCGCAAAAACCTTTGCAATGGAGGTCTTTCCGGTACCTCTTGTCCCACAGAACAGGTATGCATGTCCGACACGATTCGACGCAATCTGATTCTTCAAAACCGTAACAATATGATCCTGACCCTTCGCCTCATCAAACGTATCGGGCCGGTATTTCCGGTATAATGCTGTGTAAGACATGCTCTCCCCCTACTTGTATATCAGTAAATAACTCGTATCGTCTGCCTGCAGTTGGGCTGCCTTGTAGCCCCTTGCAGTCAGACTCGCCGGTAAATCATCCTCTGTCCATGTATCAATCACTTCTTCTGCAACAAACAGTGAATAATAACTGTTTTTCACATCCTGTATCCCGGCTTCCTCTGTAATTACATCTGCAATGTATAGATTTCCGTCACTCCGGTAATATAGTACTCTCACACGGCACAGAGACTGTATCTTCTGCCCGTTCTGCTCTGCCGCTTCTGCCAGTGCCGCCTGCAAACGGTCACCTAACGCCAGAACGCAAAAACAATATCCCAGCTCTTCTTCCGGAATGCCTTCAGCATCTATCTTTGTCCCCGCCGGCATCACACGGTACAGCTCCATAAACGCCGGCTCCTCCGGAAGCACGGTAATTAATGGTGTCATCCCGTCTACTTCCTCCTGCCCGGGCATCGGCATAACCGCTGCCGTTGTCGGTGCCGGTATCACGGTCGGTTCCGCATCCTGCTCCCTGGGTGCCACACTTGGTGTAGGCGTATTGGTCGAAACGGGGGCTTTTGTCGGTGTCGGAAGATTGGCTTCACTTGTTCCCGGAACGTGCTCCCCTTGTAATAAACGGTTTTCTTCCTCTTCTTTTCCGCAAGCAACACAAAACAACGCTAATAATATGAAAAGCGCTATGCGCATATACTTCTTCATCTTCTCTTTGCTCTTGTTCTTTCTTAATAGTCTTCCTCAATCACCTGTATCTCAAGGAAATCAAACTCAATCGGCTCGATAAAATTATCCTGACGGAAACGAGCCTTGTCATGTCTTCGAAACTCCTCCACCGTAGCATCCAGCCAAATGGGTTTTGCAAGGTCAAATTCCCTGCATACCTCTTCGACTGCAGCAAATACCTTTTTGGTTCTGCTCATATCAACGGAAGGATTCTCTATCACAATATCCCGCAACAAACGGTTGTCACGGAATATCTTTGCCCACAAACGAAACATATTATTCCCCATTCCAAGCCCGGAACATCGTCCTAGAGTTTATCAAATTGAAATACCTGGTCAAACGTTCTGAGCATCTTAAAATTGCCTTTTGCCGTAATGGTTCCCGACATAAACGAACCCTGGAAGGTAGAGCGTCCGTTTACCAGCTTCTCCATTACTTCTCTTGTCGTGGTTGCCACCACATCCGCATCCGGCTTCTCTCCATAGTAGCACTTCAAATTGTTGTTCGCCACTTCAATCACCAGTGTCTTTTCAAGGTCTGTCAGATGAATCACATAAGAAACTGAGAAATCCGCACCCTGCGGTCTGTAATTCTCCCGCAGATTCCGGATGAATTCATGCCGGTCTGTGGACTCGCTGCCATCCAACATACCCTTAAACAACGAAGTCAGCTCCTCGATGTCTTCTTTTTGCTTCTTCACATACGTCTCATCCGATACATACGCAGACAGCTGTTCACTCTCCTGCGGTGAAATCGCAATGGTATTATTGTGAAGAATGGATTGTTTTACTACATTGGTACTGCTCGGAAGCATCCGAAGCTTCTGATTGATGGTACGATACAGATCCTCTGCACGCTTTTCGATATAACGCACATAATCCGGATTGCCTTCCAGATCACTTCGGTTTTCCGCATAAGCGCAAACACCATCGCAGGGAATACCGCCCAGCAATTCCCATGCCTGCACCAATGTCTGCAGTGCCTGCTTCTCTCCACAAGTACTTGCCGTTACCACCGGAAGCATATAAATCCGGGAAAGCTTTTCCTTGTCCGCATACAACCAGCAGGCATCCAGAAACTGTTGCAGATATCCGCCGATTCCCAGCCACTCAACATTTGCCGCAAGGATAACTCCGTCAGCCTCCTTGAGCGTATTCGGAAGCACCGACAGACCGTTCTTCTGCTCATACAGATTATACCGTGTTACAGACACACGAATCTCCTCTAACACTTCTGTCATCTTATCAATCACATAAATTGCCGGATCATCAATGAGTCCCCGTCCGCCGTAGTAAATGTTAACCTTCACTTTTACGCCTCCTTATTAACACCAGAAGTGCTGTGATTGCAGCGCCTGCCACCAATCCCCCGACATGTGCCGCATTATCAATCCCCTGTTCCGAAAAACCGGCATACAGACTGAGTGCCGCGAACAGCAACACTCGTTTCGCCAGTTCCGTACCTCTTTGTTTCCGATTCAGCAGCAACAAGGAAATCACGGCACCGATCAGACCAAAGCCTGCCCCGGACGCTCCCACGCTGCTGACAGAATTTCCACTTAACATATTATAAACGATTGAAACTGTCCCTGCAATAATCCCCGACGAAAAATAAACAAAGAAAAATCTCCACTTCCCCAGAACCCGCTCCACTTCGTTTCCGAGAAAGAAAATCAGAATCATATTGTTGGCAATATGATTGATTCCCATATGCAAAAACATATAAGTCAGCAAACGATAATATTCCTTATCCCGGATAACGGACGGTCCATAAAGTGAGCCCCAATGATATATCTTGTTCAACGCTCTTTCCGAAGCAAAAAGGTCACAGTACAAAAATACAATAATACTGATCAGCACCGGCACCAAACAAGCGGTCATACCTGGCTTTGTTTTGCCTGACAACGGCTCCTGCATATACCGATATTCTTCTTTCCGGTCAACACTCTGTTCCGGATAGTCTTCAAATTCCCTCATGCGATATCGCCTCTTTACTCCTCTGACTGCATCTCCAGCTCACCCATATAGCGCGCGCACTTTACCGCACGATGCCAGCCTCTCAGCAGACTTCTGCGTAAAGACTCCTCCATCCCTGCAGTAAACGAAGCATCCAGATTCCAGTTTGCACGGATTTCTTCTTTATCCTTCCAATATCCAACTGCCAGTCCTGCAAGGTAAGCCGCTCCAAGCGCCGTTGTCTCGATACACTGCGGACGATGTACCGTGACATCCATGATATCTGACTGAAACTGTAACAAAAATCCGTTCGCACTTGCTCCGCCGTCTACCTTCAGAGCAGTAATATCAACCGCCGCATCCTGCTCCATCGCATGAAGCCCATCGGCCGTCTGATATGCAATAGACTCCAAGGCTGCGCGGATAATATGTTCCTTCTTGGCTCCTCGGGTAAGACCTACCATAGTACCCCTTGCATAAGCATCCCAGTGTGGTGCCCCAAGGCCGGTGAACGCCGGCACCAGATACACTCCGTTCGTGTCCGACACAGCATTTGCAGCTTCCTCTGTCTGTGCCGCGTTACGAACCAGTTGCAGCTCATCGCGAAGCCACTGCACAACTGCCCCTGCGATAAACACACTACCCTCCAATGCATACTCTACTTTCTCTGAATCTCCGGCTGCAATCGTCGTTAAGAGTCCGTTTTTCGAACGCATCGGTTCATTTCCTGTATTCATTAACAGGAAGCAACCCGTTCCGTAGGTGTTCTTCACTTCTCCTTTTTCAAAACAGCACTGCCCGAACAATGCCGCCTGCTGGTCGCCTGCCGCACCTGCAATGACAATCTTTCCTCCCAACAGTCGCTCCGATGTTTCTCCGAACACTGCACTGGACGGTAATACCTTGGGCAGCATGGATTTCGGAATATGAAAATACTCCAAAATCTCCTCATCCCAGCACAAGCTGCGAATATCGAACAGCATCGTTCTGGATGCATTGGTATAGTCCGTCACATGTACCTTTCCATCCGTCAGTTTCCATATCAGCCAGGTATCCACCGTACCAAAAAGCAGCTCCCCGTTCTCTGCAGCCGCTCTTGCTCCGGGCACCTGCTCCAGAATCCATGCAACCTTTGTCGCAGAAAAGTAAGCATCCGGAACCAGACCCGTCTTTTCCTGTATCACTTTGTCAAAGCCATCCCGCTTCAGCGCCTCAATCCGGTCTGCCGTCCTTCTGCACTGCCAGACAATGGCAGGACACACCGGCTCTCCGGTATGCCGGTTCCAGACAATCGTCGTTTCTCTTTGATTCGTAATTCCGATGGCCGCAATATGCTCCGCACTCACTCCGATCTGCGCCATCGCCTCCGTCGCAACCGAAATCTGCGAAGACCAGATTTCCATCGGATTGTGTTCCACCCAGCCCGGCTTCGGATAATACTGAGTAAACTCTTTTTGCGCAACACTGCAGATCTCGCCTTTTTTATTAAACAATACACAACGTGAGCTTGTAGTTCCCTGATCCAATGACATTATATATTTTTCCATAACTTCCCCCATTTCAACCGCCGGAATCCTCTCTTTCCGGCACTGCTTCTCTCATTGATGATAAACGAAAATGCCGCAAATAGCAAATATAAACTACTGCATTTCCTCAAAAATGCGGAATGCCGCCCGCATCAGTACTGTCGCACAAAACGATAGCTCTTATCGGCCAGCATCACACTGTCTCCGTGATTCAATTTTTGCATCTCGTTCCCGGCAATTCTCCTTCCGTTCACAAACGTTCCATATATCGAGTTCATATCTTCTATGTACACATCTTCACCACGCAGACTCATCCTCGCATCTGCTCGTTCTTCTGTTCCAAGAAAAAACGGAAACTCCTTCATCTGAATCGTCTCTGCTTCGCTCTCTGCCTGCAGATAATACCCCGGCTCACTGCGTAAAAACGCAAGCGGTTCCTGCAACGACTCGGTCAATGCCGCATGCTCGGAAGTCTCTGTATCATATCGGCAGACGGTCTCGTCAGTTTCTTCCGGCTCCGTCTCCAAGAGCGTTCTCATCTCATTCGCACTGCACCCTCCTTCCCTGCAACGGATATATAATTTGTACAACAGCAAAACAGCCGGCGGATCCTTGTAATCCAACCGCTCCATCAACGCCTCAAACAGTTCCGCGAACTGCTTCCCGATCTCCCTCTGATATGCCGGATAACAGCATAGATATAGTTCCTCACAATCCCTTCCAAGGAAAATACAATCCGGACGCAGCACGATATCCTTCTCGTCAATCAGATACTCCCTGCTCCCCTCGATAATACGCAGCGCCTCCTCCACCAGCCACTTTAACTGTCCGTAAGCAATCTTACTTTGCTCGTACCGCTCCAACAAGGATTGTTTTGCTCCGATATCGTACCTGCAATACTGTTTTCCTTCTTCTTTTATCATTCCATAGCGCAGAAGCCCCGGGATACGATTGTATGTAAGCATTTTTTCATAATACGCGGGAGCCTCAACCCCCTCCCGATGCAGCAATAGTTCACTCCGCTGCAGATTCTTTCTGCATTCACACACAAACTCCATGATTACCTCCTGTCTATCATATCCAAAATTATTTCACATAACATGGTTTTCTCCCTTTGATAGGGAATCTTTCTGCTCGCATGATACTCTTTGCGAAGCCCCTGTCCTCTTCGGAAGAAAAAAGGCACAATCCAGCGGGATTTCATCGTCGCTGATGCCGTCAGCTCTTTTTTTGTACCCGAAACCCCGGTATCCATGAGCCTTGATATCAGCAAACGCTCTTCTATCTCTTGAAAGTCCTTGTCTCTCTGTCCCTTATCCGCAAATTCTCGTGACAGCACATGCTCCAGACCTTCCGCAAGTATCACTCTGTCATGCAGTACAAAACACAGCTGGATCATTGCAATTATAATTGCTGTTATCAGAGGAATCAGCACTGTTGCCTCTACTGTAAAATTCGCCTCTGAACGCTTCTTTCCCTCTTGTTCTTTCATGCTTCCTGTCTCCCTGCTGTCGCTCTCTGTCTTTCTTCTATTCTTATCCGACCGGATACAACTGCTGTTTTTCTTTATGCAAACTGTTGTATCAGGGACAGCAGATACCCTCCGAGCAAAAACGGAACAAACGGCAGCTTCGTATCTTTCTTTACCTTCCGAAGAACCAGCAGCACCAGCGAAACGCTTCCTGCCAACAACAACGCATAAAGCAAAAGAGACACACCCTGCCCCACTCCCAACAGCACTCCACTAATACACATCAGATAAGCATCCCCTCGCCCTATCTGTCCCTGCATAACATACGAAAACAGCAAAAGGCTTAACCCCGGCAGAAGACCCACCAGCCGTTCCCATGGAAAACTGCTTGCCTCGGGATACGCTCCCGCAAGCCAACCCGGCCACAACCATTCCGCCAAAAACAATATCACTGCCCCAATTCCGCCAAGCAGCAACCCTCTGTTACTTAATGAACGATGCTTTATATCCTGAATACTGTTACACAAAAGCAATATTCCTACCGCTAAAAACCGAATCATCTTCTCTCCTTTTTACTGCATACCTGCAGCCGGCGCACAACGGCTGCAGGGCGGTATTCCTGCAATCTCCTCTGCCGTCTTTTCCATCACTTTCCGGCTCAGACTACTGCAATTCTTTGTCACATGATAGCTGCTTCCCCCGCTCGTATAGTATACCTTTCCGGTAAGCTCCAGCCCCTCTGTACACAGCTTACACGGATAATACTTTCCACCGCTGCTGTTCCGCATTCCTGCCATATCCTCTACCCCTGCGCTCTGCGTCAATATTTTAAGATACGTGCATTCACGAGTCGTATGATATACACTGCCGTTTGGCGTCATATAATACAGTGTCTCCTGCTCCTCTTCTGAGGATTCCTTCGGAACATACTCCCGGTCCGAACAAAAAGACCTGCATACTGCGGTTTGCTTTACCTGTAGCTTTGGGAACATCGCCGGTACAAACGGAAGCTTCACCCTATACTCTGCTTTCACCACAACGCATCGCGTATCATCCCGCAGTATAGAACCATGAAAGCTCACACCCTCCCAGCCATCTTCCACATGCAAAAAAGCCCCGTCCTCTGTATCAACATAACGGGCTGCCAGTTGCTTTGCCGCACTCTCTGCACCGGCGTAGTGAAGCAGCTTCATTACCCATGCGCCCGCTTCATCTACCGAAAAAAGCCCTTCTTCCGAAAACAACTCGGCAGACTCCAATAACTTCTCTGCTTTTTTCCCGGCAACCGCAGAAACCCTGTCCAACAGATATCCATAGGACGCAATCTGTTCTGCCGTCTGATTCAACGCCGCCTGAACCTTCATCTGCAAATTCATCAACTGAAACAAATACACCAACGATAACACCGCAAACAAAAACACCGGCAGTACCAAAGTCGCCTCCACCGTAAGGCTTCCTTCATTTCTGGTACGCAATACATTTCCCTTTCCTAAAGTGAACCACTGCAAATCTGTCCTTATTTAATCAATAGTTTCAACCTTTGCGCGTCATTTTGTTCTCCGAGATAGTTTAGAGGGGGAAATAAGAACAGATTTGCAGTGGCTCACTTTGTAACGCAATAGATAAAGTCTCCTGTCCGCCGTTTGGAAAACGGCAATCTTGTAAATAACTCCGGCAACAGATACTCCACCCGTATCCGGAAAGAACACAACAGTTCTCCGGCTCGGAACCCCGCCTCCTCCAAAGCAGTATTCTCTTGTATCAGATCCAATGCACGCATGCACTGTGTTTCTTCTTTCTGTAAAAGTAAGAACAGCATCAGATATTCCGAATA
Source organism: Lachnospiraceae bacterium (assembly GCA_045533585.1). Taxonomy (GTDB): domain Bacteria; phylum Bacillota; class Clostridia; order Lachnospirales; family Lachnospiraceae; genus SZUA-448. Next base: position 17,343 of record JAZSIB010000103.1, read on the forward strand.
TCCGAACGCCGGCTGCCCCTTTTCTTTATAAAGTTCAGCTTTTTGTTGTATTCTGGCTTTTGACATGAGTAACAATTCCGAAAAACTGACCGGGAATTCCTCTTTCGTCGGTATTAGTGATATCTTTTTTCCATGCAGAATCGCTGCTGTATCTACCACAGCCGCTTCTGTTGCCCATACAAAAAGGATTACAAACTTCAGAATGCTTACCAATACCGGAAGTCCCGTTACTCCCAGCAAGCCCATCGCAGCTTCTCCCGCCATGCTGCACTTTTCCGTATCACTCAGCACATGAATCAACTGAAACACCATTCGTACCAGAAGAATCCGTCCAATCGCTTCATATAGATTCTCTCCATCCTCTGCATTCCCGCACAGAATATATTCCTTCTCATACTCAAGTACCGATTCCTGAGCGGAGGTAATCTCATAATCATCAAAATGCTCTGACAGATAACTCAGGAACAACACTCTTTCCAGAAGTGCTTCACCTTCCATCCGGACAGCCTCACCGATTCCGGCCAACGGGGAATTCCGATTCATACTGCTAAGGATTTCCGCAGCTCCCTGCTCCCCATTCATCCCGTCTATCTTCTCTATTCCAAGTTGTTCAAAACTTCTTCCTTCTCCGCTGTGCTCTGCCTTCTCCCCGACAGTCCCGTAGAGCCGGCTCGGAAGTTCCGTTAACATAATCTGTTTCTTTGAGGGAACAACCTCCTCCGGCAACATCAATCCCATAATCCCGGCAATTATCAATTCGCGAAATCCCTGTACCGGATTCTTTCCTTCTGCCTTCAGCTTAAGACCGCTATAGTCAAAACAAAGACCGTCATGAGAATACGCCCTCAACGCCTCCCGCATCTGCGACAACAGTTGTTTTCCGGCTTCCGCAAACGTATCCGCAAAAGCATTGCTCGCTTCCATTTGCGATATGACCCGAGCCAGCAAAGCAACATCCTCTGTCAAGGTTTTTTCCATCCGCTCAATATCTATCAGACGCGCTTCTCCCTCTGCATCCAGCCCGACATAATATTTCATCGTCTGCAAGCCCTTTGAAAGCTCCTCCTGCAGACCATCGTCCAACCAGCCTGCTGCAGCTAACAATTCGTTCTCGTACTGAAGAACTTTGCTTTTTGCCAGTTCCTGTCTCTGTCGTATCTTCATCAGTGAAACGAGCGCTTTCCGTCCGGCCTCCTTACAGCCTTGTATCATGGTTTTCCATTCATAGAACTCATCCAGATACTCTGTCCTGGCAAGCTCTGCTTCTCCCAGTCGTAGTGCACGCTCTGCGCTCAATGCCGCCAGATACAAACCCAGTGACGGGTCCGGAACCGCTCCTGCGCTCGCCGCCAGATCCGCTATTTGCTTTTCCAACGCTGCTGCCTGTTTCATCGCAGTGTCATAATCCGCAAGTGCTTTTTCCATACGCGAAAACACTTCTGCAGGCTTAACATAGTGTTCCTTTACTGCCTCAAACAACTCTGCGTGGTTAATCTGTACACTTTCTGCCGTAACTGTACCGGAGAACAGTTTTTTGACAAATTGCCGTTTTATCTTAACCTTACCCCAGATATTCTGCCTGATTCCTGTTTCATCTCTCACAAATCCATCCACAGATTCAAACAACTCCAGGATACAACGATCAATCTCTGCCAGGGATTCCTCAGTTGCTGCCTTTGTTGCCAACAACTTTGTTGTCTTCTCTGCACCCTGAAACACGCTCAAAGAAGCAAGCAGCTGTTCTATAACGATGGACGCTCCCCGGTATTTCATATACTCCACCGCTTCCCGGCGAAACACCTCGCCTGTTTCATCCGTCAATCGCTCAAATTCCAGCGTGTCTGTTTTCTGCAGAACCGGTTTCCATAATATCCGGTTCTCCGCCTGCAGATTACGGTTAATATAGTATTCGACCCTCCGTTCCAAAACCGTCTCAGTCTCTCTGTCTGTCGCGCTGCGGCTGTTATATGCAAAGATATGATAGCGGTCAAACAGTGCTCCGCTATATGCAGCCATAACCGAATCTGCCGCCAGCCGGGTATAACTCTCCGCAAAGAACCTCCCGGCCGCAGAACGTGCAGATTCTAGTGTGACACTGATAAGAGAAAGAATAATAAGCAAAATCAAACACAAAAAACAGGTAATCACTCCATCCTGATTATCCGAGGATGGAATTGGTTTTTCCACTGATTGCATCAAACACCGTCCCCACCAACGCTTCAATCTCTGTCTTAAAGATAAGCACCAATCCGATTAGGATAACCAAGATTAGTATCACCTCTACCACACCAATTCCCCGATTATCTTCCCGTAACGAAATCTCTTCCATAACATCATTTCCTTTCTTTTATAAGCTCTGGAATGCCGGAAAAAGCACGATCACCAAAACAATCCCCAACAATCCGATCATCGGAAGCAAAAGCTTGGTTCCTGCTTCTTCTCCCTTTCTTTTTGCGGTCTCCTTCCTCTCTGCAAAGGCTGCAACTGCCTCTTGTTCCAAAAGCTGTAATGCACCTCTGGCACCCTTTTGCAGGTTCTGTACCAACACCGCACTGAACCGCATAAACGGCAACAAACGACACCTTTTTCCGAAATTTTCATATACTTTAGCTTCCGAGATTCCATTCTCTATCTCGTGTCCGCTCAAAGCCATTTCCTCATACAGATAACGCCTTCTTCCGCTCTTTTTATAGTCCGCGACAATCCGCTCCCAGACTGCGCGCGAAGACATTCCTGCATTTAACAACAATAGATACTTCGATACCAACTCCGGATAATCCGCCAGCAACTCCTGCTCTCTCTCCCGGATACGATCCTGTCTTTTCTTTTTTCCGAGAACCCCGACACATATGGTTGCCAACCCTCCGAGTAAAAGAATCGTTGCTGCATCGCTCTCCTGCTTCACACTCCACACTATAGCAACACCATCAACCTCTTGTGGAAGCTCCAGATACTCCCTGCGATTATCTGCCTCTGCTATAAACAGTTCAGACTCCAACTGCTTACGGAAATACTCCTCTGCATCCTCTTTCGGAAGGAGCCAAAGCTCCATTACAAACTCTCTTGACTCCTCATAGTATTCCAACACAACCGTTACCGTCTCCGCCGCACCTTCTTCCGGCAATACCCTATCAGTACGACTGCCATCTGCGTTCAGCCACTGATAACTTCCCGGAGTACAACGTACCGCTATCTCTGTTCCCGGTACATCTTCCGGAAAAATCAGTTCCGTACGGAGCTGTAACAAGCTCTCATTACTTCCCTGTACACAATCGCGTACATACTCTTCCGCTGCCTTGAACAGTTCCTCTCTTTCCTCCGGCAACACACGCTGCGGTTTTAATTCCAAAACAACGCTTCCGCTGCTTATACCGTCTTGCTCTTCTGTTGTCTGCTCCCTTACCGTCCACTCCAATTCCACCGATTGCTTATCGCCTTCCCGATATAAACGGTTCTCTTCCAAGCGTAACTGCGAACTGATCGCTTTTCCTTTTGCCAAGAACGAAAACATCAACGCAAGCGCCAAAATCACCAAACAAAGCGATATGGTTTTCAATCGTTCTTTCCGTCCCTGTTCCTCATAATCACTTCCGACAAAAAGCTCTCTGAACTGTTGTCTCTCTTTTTCCCGGTTCTCCCGGGAACGAAAACCGTCCGCAAATTCCAATGTCCGTTCTGCAGCAAGGTTCAACCATTCCTGCAATCTTTTTCTTTTTTTCACATACGCCCACCCCACTATACTTCTATCTGCGTAATCCTGTCTGTCATCCGGATACACCCGGCATAAATCACTAACAAGACCGTCATCACAGCCCTTCCTGCCAAAGTGCTGTACAAAGGTTGCAGATATACCGGATCACACACCAGAAAGTACAGTAAAATCCCGCAAGGCATCAGATTCATAATATTTGCCTCCAGACGCTTCGCAGTCAGAACCGTTTGAATCTCCCGCTTTACTTCCGCTCTCTCTGCCATTGTCCGTTCCGTTGTCCTGATCACACGGATTAAGTCTCCGCCGCTCCGTTTTGCAATCTCGAACACCTCAGAGAAACAAAGTATATCTTCATCCCGGGTCTTTTCTGCCATATCAGCAAATGCCTTCTCAAGACTCTGGTTGTTCTGCAACTGATGCTGCAGATATCGGAACTCCCTGCAGACCGGCTCATCCTCCGGATATAACAGCGCCAGCTCTCTGACCGTTTCTTTTAAGGCATTTTCTGCCGAATATCCGGCCTCCAGTGCCGCTGAGAACGAAGACAACGCATCTGCAAATCCACGATTCAATCTGCGTCTTTCTTCCTGCTCCCGCGCCTTTTTACGGGCGTGCAGATAAAGAGGCAGAAATAGCAGCAGAACCCCCGTCATCGCAATACTTTGGTAAAACAGCCACGCCGGTATCATCAGTACCAGACAGCCACTGATAAGATCCACCACCAGCCCTTTTCTCAAAACCGGCTTCCCATACCGCGGGTAAACCTGCCCAAACTTATGAAAAAGTTGCTTTATTCTGCATCTCCACATCTGCCATCCTTTCTCCTGACAATCCCGCCTGCCTTAGCTTTTGCGTGTTTTTCAACACTGCTTCCGTCCGTTCCAGTGTTCCGCAAACTCTTCCGGTCTCATCCTCACCATGTTCTACAAAACGATACAAAGAACTCATCCGGATCTCACTACCCTCACAACCTAACACCTCGCTTATCTCCAGCACGCGTCTGCTCTTATCCCTCAGACGCCCCAGATGAACGATAATATCAATCGCAGAAGCAATCTGTTTTCTAACCGCAAGCAAAGGAATTTCCGAAGCAAGCAGCACCATAGTTTCCAAACGGGAGAGAAGATCCTCACAGGAATTTGCGTGTCCGGTTGACAATGACCCATCATGCCCCGTATTCATTGCCTGAAGCATATCAATTGCTTCCTCTCCGCGGACTTCTCCGACGATAATCCGATCCGGTCTCATTCTGAGACTCGCACGAATTAAATCCCGGATTTCAACTGCATGATTGCCTTCTACGTTTGCACTTTTTACCTCCAGACGTACCAGATTCGGAATGTTCTTTATCTGCAGTTCAGCAGAATCCTCTATCGTAACAACCCTCTCGTCCCGTGGAATATCGTTCGAGAGTACATTTAAGAAGGTCGTTTTTCCCGAACCGGTTCCCCCGCTGATAAAGATGTTGTAACGTGCCTGCACGAGCTGCCGGAGAAAGACTGCTGCCTCTTCCGTCAGCGAACCAAACGCAATCAACTGTTCCATCGTCATACTCTCTTTTGAAAACTTACGTATCGTAATTACCGGCCCGTTCAATGCAACCGGCGGCAGAACAATATTGACACGTGAGCCACACGGCAGTCTCGTATCCGTGATCGGACACGCCTCGTTGATTCTCCGGTTACTGCCCGCTGCCATCTGCTGGGCAATATCCAGCAGCTTACGCTCCGATTCAAAGCTCCCCTCATAACGACTCAGTCTTCCTTCTCTCTCGATGAACAAGTCCGAGGCTCCATTCACCATAATCTCCGTAACCGACTCGTCATCCAACAGTTCCTGCAGAATGTCCATACGCCGCAAAGAATTAAAGACATCTTTCTTCAACTGTCGGCTCTCTGCTTCGGTAAGTTCCGTCTCCAGCCTCATCCCGGCAAGCAGTTCCTCCAATATCCTCAAAAGCTCCTCGTCCGATACTTCTCTGGAATAATCCAGCTTCTCCAGCACTTGTTGCTGCAAGCTCCTGCGCTGCTCCTGCAACTGTCCTGCTAAGAGTTTTCGCATCATCTGCTCTGCAGACTGATACTTCGAAACCGTAAACAAATCCTTTTCCGGTGGTGGTGCCGCAGACAAACGGTAAACCTGTCCACAGCTTCCCGAAAAATCACTTCTTCCTGCCAATCCCTCTTCACACAACAACAATTCCGCTGTCGTTTCCTTCAGATATTCCTGCAGAGCATTTTCCTCCGAGATTGCAAACGCACACAGACCGTAACGCTCTGCCTTTCCATTCACATACTGCATCAGGCGCTCCCCGTACTGTGTATCCGGATCATATATCACCAATGTCTTTTCCATAGCCTCTCCCTCGCATCTGCCTTAACGGTAGCGCCATCATAGCGCCAGCTGTATTTATCTGTCAATCATTGTAATTATTTTCGCCATTCTGCCTAAAATTTTACACAAAAATACAGCAGGTTTATCAAAAACCTGCTGTTCCACTGTCAAATCTGTCAAAAAAACACTTCTTTTTTCTACATCGCTTTTTGTACCTTATCTCTTCTGTATTTCACGAATTCTCACAGGTCACTCCCTGAAACTCCTTTAACTTTCTCAACAAAAACGCGTAGCGCGACTGTGCCGCATTCACTTCATAGATACAGCAATCAATCAGTTCTTCATCCACCACATTTTGAAAATTCGACTGCGCAGATTCCAGACTGCGTTTCGTAGCCTCCAGGTCAGCACGCAGCCGTTCTTCCATCCGGTTCTTCCGTAAACGCTGCACCAGCGCTTGTTTCTTCACTCCTCGTTTCATCCGAATCACCCTACCTTTCCGCACCTGCAGCCTTAAAGATGCAATTTTTGCAGGCACAATATTTGCAATACCCATAAAACACAAAGAGTCCGTGTACAGGGCATTCCTGCACTACGGACTCTCCAAGTCAGTATCGTTCACTTATCTTTCCTGCATCCGCTATCCAAAGTATAGTCGCGTTCAGGAAAAATATACCTCAAAATGTTAATTTCAGTCAAAACTACTGAATGCTGTCAACCACCTTAACACCGTTCTTCTGCAGAAGTGCGGTTGCCCCTGCAAGGTCATCCAGATTGATAATCATCAGCGGCTCCTTCACACCACGAAGCACGAAGGAATAGATATAATTCACGTTCCGGTTCTCCTGTGCAAGGATTCCAAGCACGCGGTCCAGCTCACCCGGCTTATCCTCGAGTTCAATCGCAAGCACTTCGGTCAGTCTTACGATAAAATGGTTCTCCTCCAGCACCTTTTTTGCTGCCTCCGGCTGGTCAACGATAGTACGTAAGATACCGAACTCCGGTGAATCAAACGATGCAATCGCGCGGATGTTAATCTGATTCTCTTTGAATACACTGGTAACTCTTGCAAGACTGCCTGCTTCATTCTGTACAAATATCGATAATTGCTTTACCATATTAATCTCCATTCTGAAAACATCCTTGTTCTACGGAACCCTGCTTCGGCATCCCCTTCGCTTAATCAAAAAAGTTCCTTTCGAACAAATTGCAACAATCATTACATATTATAACCAACTTCGAACGCCTTTTTGTTAATCTCAATCGTCTTTGGCGGAACTGTCTTTTCAATTACCTCAAGCCAGTCTTCCTTCGAGAAATCCATATGCTGTGCCGCTACACCAAGAACAATGATATTAAAAGTACGGGTGTTTCCAAGTTCTCTTGCCTTCGCCATCGCGTCTACGCAAAGTACGCGATGCTTCTTCTCCAGCTCTTCAATAATGCCTTCCGGATACTGCGCCGCACCGATAACTACCGGCATCGGGTCAATCCGCTGGTCATTCACAATCAGAACGCCGTCTTTCTTTAAGAAATGTGCATAACGAAGTGCTTCCAGACGCTCAAATGCAATCAGCACATCTGCCTGACCTTCCTCTACGATCGGCTCTGCCACCTTCTCGCCGTAACGCACGAAGGTAACAACACTACCGCCACGCTGTGCCATACCGTGCACCTCAGAAAGCTTTACGTCATAACCTGCATGTATGGTGATACCACCTAAGATTCGGCTGGTAAGCAGGGTTCCCTGTCCGCCTACGCCGACAATCATGATATTTTTTGTTTCCATATCGTCTCCCTCCTATCTGCCTACTTATTCAATTCTACTTTTTCAATAGCACCGAACTTACAAACCTGTGCACACAGACCACAACCATTACACATTGTATCGTTAATCTTCGTCGTGCCGTCTGCCTGCTTCGTAATTGCCGGACAACCCGGCTTCATGCACATGCCGCACTTCTTACACTTGTCGGTGTTCACACGGTACTGTACCGTTACCGGACGTTTGTCAAGCAGTGCACACGGAGCCTTTACGATAATTACGGAAAGCTCATCCTTCGCATTCTCTTCGCGGATGGTCTTCTCCAGAAGTTCAATGTCAAATGCATCAACAACCGATACATTCTTGATACCAAGGGAAGAACAAAGCACATCCAGCTTGATGGCCGGAACAATCTCGCCCATCAGGGTCTTGCCGGTAGCAGGATTATCCTGATGTCCGGTCATACCGGTTGTAGAATTGTCCAGAATCAGAACAGTTCCGGTAGCCTGATTGTATACCATGTTCATCAGGGAATTGATACCGGTATGCATAAAGGTCGAATCACCGATTACCGCAACCCAGTCTTTAATAAATTCTTTGCCCTTTGCCTTCTCCATACCATGCAGGGAGCTGATACTTGCACCCATACAGATGGTCGTATCCACTACATTCAGCGGAGCAACTGCACCAAGCGTATAACAGCCGATGTCGCCTGCTGCATGAATCTTCATCTTGGATAAAGTATAGAAGGTACTTCTGTGCGGACATCCCGGACAGAGAATCGGAGGACGTACCGGAGCTGCTGCCGGGGTGTCAATCTCGATGGTTTCCTTCTTGATAGCCTTGCGGAGCATATTCGCGCTGTACTCACCCTGTACGGTAAAGATTTCTTTACCAATTGCCGGAACACCGCTTGCCTTTACCTGCTCCTCAATAATCGGGTCAAGTTCTTCTACGATGTAGAGTGTCTTCACCTTCGCTGCAAATTCCTTAATCAGTTCCATCGGAAGCGGATTCACCAGACCGAGCTTCAGCACATTTGCTTCCGGAAGAGCTTCCTTCACATACTGATACGGGATACCGGAGGTAATAACACCAATATCCGAACCGGTCAGTTCCATACGATTCAACGCGTAGCCTTCCGGCTCCTTCACTACCTTACCGTTCTCGATTACGGTCGTCCACTTCGCTGCCTCTTTTGCCATGCTGAGCTCCCTCTGCTCTACGAACAGATGACGCTTTACCGCATTGCCCGGCATCATAACATTCTTCGCAATGTTCTTCTCATACGGCTTATCCTCACGCTCCACACGGTCACACAGTTCCACAATACCCTGGGAGTGGGACAGACGGGTGGTCGTACGCAGGATAACCGGCGTATCAAACGCTTCACTCGCGTCAAATGCAATCTTCACAAATTCCTTTGCTTCAGCACTGTCAGACGGCTCGATTACCGGAATCTTGGCTGCTCTTGCCACTGCACGGGAATCCTGCTCATTCTGGGAGCTGTAAAGACCCGGGTCATCTGCTGCCACAAGCACCAGACCGCCATGAGCGCCGATGTAGGACATCGTATAAAGCGGGTCAGCCGCAACATTCACACCTACATGCTTCATCGAGCAGAGTGCACGCACACCACTGATGGATGCGCCGGAAGCCACTTCCATTGCAACCTTCTCATTCGGTGCCCACTCACAGTAAAGAGCATCTTTGTACTTAACAATATTTTCGCTGATCTCAGTACTTGGGGTACCCGGATACGCTGCAGACACCTTCACGCCTGCTTCGTATGCACCACGGGCAATCGCCTCATTACCAAGCATAATCACTTTATCTTTCAAAACAGTTCCTCCTGTATTATGTAATCTTAGCAGTTCAATCCCAAACTCTTACGAAGGTCAGTCACACGCTTTGCCTTACCTTCAAAACGCTTCAGCGTCATCGGTGCCACGAGCTTAATCTCTGCATCCAGACCAAGCACCGTCTTAAGACCTGCATGGATACGCTTCTCCAGTGCACTCAGCTGTCCGTAAGACTCAAGCAGGGAAGCATCCTCCAGCTCTACCTTGATGGACATCGTATCCAGATGACCCTTACGCTCTACCACGATCTCGTAATGCGGTCCGATCTCCGGAATCTTAAGAAGCACTTCTTCAATCTGAGTCGGGAATACGTTTACGCCACGGATGATAAGCATATCGTCCGAACGTCCGGATAAAAGATCCATACGGCAGGTCGTACGTCCACACTTACACGGCTCATAGAAGAGGCGGGTAATGTCTCTTGTACGGTAACGGATCATCGGAAGACCCTTCTTGGTAAGACAGGTGATAACAAGCTCACCCTTCTCACCCGGAGGTAACACTTCACCGGTTTCCGGATTAATCACTTCCGGAATAAAATGGTCCTCATGAATATGCATACCAACAAGCTCCGGACACTCACCGGAAAGACCCGGTCCGTTGAGCTCGCTCATACCATAATTCTGGGTTACGAGGAAGTCCTCGCCCCAAAGCTTGTGCATCTCATCGCGCATTGCCGCTGTCATGCCTTCACCGCCGACCAGACCGACTCTAACCTTGAGGTCCTTCTTCGGGTCAATGCCCATACGATGTGCCACTTCTGCAATATGTAATGCATAAGAAGGGGTTGCAACAAGAACCGTCGTTCCGAAATCCTTCATATACATCAGCTGCTTTTCCGTATTACCGGAAGAAGTCGGTGCAACCGCAGCACCGATGTTCTCCAGACCGTAGTGCAGACCAAGTGCACCGGTAAACATACCATAGCCGAAACAAATCTGTGCAATATCCTTCCTGCTTGCACCACCCATGACAGCAACACGGCTGACACATTCGGTCCAGTTCTTCATATCCTCTCTGGTATAACCGACTACAGTCGGCTTTCCTGTCGTACCGGAAGAAGCATGGATACGTACCATTTCGTCCATCGGTACCGCAAATAATCCGTAAGGATAATTGTCACGGAAATCCTGCTTCACCGTAAACGGCAGCTTCTGAAAATCCTTTAATGTCTTAATATGCTCCGGTTTCAAGCCGATCTCGTCCATCTTCGCACGATACGGCGCTACTCTTTCATAAGTCCAAGCCACCTGTTCCTTCAGACGGCTCAACTGAATCTCTTCAATTTCCGCTCTGGATAAACTTTCTTCTTTTGCCCAGATCATCTCGTCATCCTCCACTTATCTGCATTGACGCTTTAATGCGTTAAATATATTCATTATATCACGCTTTCCCATTAAGTCAAGTGTCCGCATATCGTACATCCCCCCCGATCCATCAACAGACTTTCAGGTTCTGCTATCTGCAAAAATAAAAAGAAAGCTGTTGCAAAACAGATTTTTTCTACCTGCTTTGCAACAGCCGTCTCAAACGAAACCTTTGATTTTCTATCCCTATAAATACGGCTTCATCTTCTCCGCAAACTCTTCTTCGGTCTCAATCAGTTCTTCCAAAAGACGCAGACTCTCCGGTGACGCATCCGTGCAGTCGTTCTTTGCCTCTACGAGTTTCTGCACACCCATGTTACAGCCATCCATCATAACCTTTGCAATCTGGCTGTTCTCCTCACCCATCATCAGACGCATCTCGGTCCCGAGCCAGGTCATCGCTCTTGCCATCCAGTTCGGATCCTTCTCACTTTTCTCTGCCTTGTTCAGGAGCACCGCTGCCGACTCAGCAATTCTGACATGCTTTTCCTTGTAGAACTCAATCAGCTCCTTCAGATCATCGTCCACGATACTCGGTATCACCTGCTCAATGCTGTTTGTCGCAGTCTTACAACCGGAATTAATCTCCTGCAGAATTGTTACAGTATCTTCATTCATATCTTCTACCTCCTAAAACAATGAGTCCGCTTGCGGAACAAAAAAGGTCTGCCGGTTTGAACACCGCCAGACCTGCTCGCACTCAGTATGTCCCGAACGCAATTCCATTATTCATAGTAAATATCTTTTTCAATCGATGAAGTTATTCCTCATTCATTTTATTTAAGAAGCTTCTCAGACGCTCGCTGCTGCTGTTGTCAATGACATCCTCCGGCCGGCCTTCTTCCACAATATAACCGTCCGCCATGAAGATAACCCGGTCCGCAACATTTTTTGCAAAGTTAATCTCATGCGTTACGATTACCATCGTCATATGCTCTGCCGCCAGTGTACGAAGCACCTTCAGAATCTCGCCGGTCAGCTCCGGATCCAGTGCCGAAGTCGGCTCATCGAAAAACAGCATCGCCGGCTTCATCGCCATCGCACGCGCAATCGAC
>JAZSIB010000214.1:0-8067 GCA_045533585.1 Lachnospiraceae bacterium
GCTGCGGAATGGGTTGACCTTCCGCACAGCTGGAATGCGGTAGACGGTCAGGATGGCGGAAATGATTATTTCCGTGGAACTGCATACTATGCGAAAGAATTCAAGAAGGAAGAACTTGCGAAAGCAGCACAGTATTATCTGGAAATTCAGGGTGCAAACTCTTCTGCTGATGTATATCTGAATGGTACGAAGCTGGCACATCATGATGGTGGTTACTCGACTTGGAGAGTGAATCTGACAGATGCGCTTGCGGAAGAGAACCTGTTGGTGATTGCGGTAGACAATGCGGCCAATGAGAGAGTATATCCGCAGATGGCAGACTTTACCTTCTACGGTGGTCTGTACCGCGATGTCAGTATTATCTGTGTGGAAGAATCCCACTTTGACCTGGATTACTACGGAGGTCCCGGCATTAAGGTGACACCGGAGGTTAAGGGCGAGAACGCAGAGGTTGAGATTGAAGCATTTGTAACGAAGTTTGAAAAAGGCCAGTTGATTCGTTTCTCTATCTGGGATAAGGACGGCGCGGAAGTTGCAAAGGCAGAAGCGCTGGAGACGAAGCTGACACTGGAGATTCCGAATGTACACCTGTGGCACGGAAGAAAAGATCCGTATCTGTATACGGCGAAGCTGGAGTTGATGGAAGGCGACCGTGTATTGGATGCAATTTCTACCCGGTTTGGCTGTAGAACATTCCAGATTGATCCGGACAGAGGCTTTATTCTGAACGGTGAGGAATATCCGCTTCGCGGTGTATCGCGTCATCAGGATCGCTGGGGCGTGGGAAATGCATTGCTTCCGGAGCATCATGAGGAAGATATCAATCTGATTTGCGAAGTGGGATGTACCACCATCCGTCTTGCACATTACCAGCATGCACAGTATTTCTATGATCTCTGTGACGAGAGAGGTCTGGTAATCTGGGCAGAGATTCCGTATATCTCAAAGCATATGTCGGGTGGTCGTGAGAACACCATCTCCCAGATGAAGGAGCTCATTACCCAGAATTATAATCATCCATCCATCGTGGTATGGGGATTGTCCAACGAAATCTCCATCGGCGGTTCGGACGATGATCTGCTGGATAACCACAGAGTATTGAACGACTTGTGCCATGAGATGGATAAGACCCGTCTTACCACGATTGCAGCAGTATCGATGTGTAAGATGGACGACCCGTACTTGCAGATTCCGGATGTTGTATCCTACAATCACTACTTTGGCTGGTACGGCGGCGAGACCTCGATGAACGGTCCGTGGTTTGACAAGTTCCATGCTACCCATCCGAATATTCCGATTGGCTGTTCCGAGTACGGCTGTGAGGCGCTGAACTGGCATACCTCCAATCCGGTACAGGGCGACTATACGGAAGAGTATCAGTCTTATTATCATGAAGAACTGATTAAGCAGCTCTTTACGAGAAAATATATGTGGGCAACCCACGTATGGAATATGTTTGATTTCGGTGCAGACGCAAGAAACGAGGGCGGCGAGAACGGACAGAACCACAAGGGGCTGGTAACCTTCGACCGTAAGTATAAGAAGGATTCCTTCTATGCATACAAGGCATGGTTGTCGGATGAACCGTTTGTGCATCTGTGTTCTAAGCGTTACGTGGATCGAGTAGAGGATGTAACGAAGGTAACGGTTTATTCCAATCTTCCGGAGGTAGAGCTGTTTGCGAACGGTGTGAGCCTGGGAAAGAAAACGGCAGAGGACCATTTCTTCTATTTCGAAGTTCCGAATACCGGTGAGACGAAGCTGGAAGCGGTAGCCGGTGAATGCAGGGACGAAAGCGTAATCCGTAAGGTAGAGGAATTCAACGAAGATTACCGTCTGAAGGAGAAAGGTGCCATCCTGAACTGGTTTGACATTGACGAACGTGAGGGTTATCTGTCCTTAAACTCCAAGATGAGTGATGTGATTGCAACCTGGCGCGGTAAGCTGATGTTCATGAAGCTCATGGGTAAGATGATGGGTGGCAAGAAGGACGGCGGTAAGGTGAAGGCAGCAGGCTTCGAAGTCGGACCGGAGATGATGGCGATGATGGGTGGATTTACCGTATTACGTCTGTTCACTCTCATGGGCGGCATGGCAGATATAAAATTTACCAAAGAAGAGCTTCTTGCATTGAATAAGAAGCTGAACAGAATCAGACAGCCGAAGAAATAATATAGATTGAAAACAAGAAAAAGTCCCCATGAACGGAAAAAGACCGTTTGATGGAGACTTTTTCTTGTTGTACTTGAAAATGCTTCCCTTGATGTGTTAAAGTATAAATGTAGAAGTTTTGTTATGGTGCTTTGCAATCAGATTATAGAAGAAGGGAGCAGAAGAATGGGCAGACAGAACATGAAATGTAGGACGTTGTTTGTGGTATTGACAATGGCAGTGCTTTGCTTTGCGGGCGTATTGTTACAGACAATCCATGCGAAAGCAGCTACTCTTCTGCCTTCCTATATTGAAGCAAGCTACAACGGAGAATCCGGACTGGTTGGGAGTCTGATTGATAGGGAAAGCCTGTTGGTACAGGCTGTCTATGAGGATGGTTCTACGGAAACGGTGACTGACTATTATTTGTCGACGGAGCGGATTGCAAAAGACGGTGAAAACGAAATTGCTGTTGTATACCGTGGAAGGCGAACCAGCTTTTTTGTAACAGGAAAACGTGTGACAGGTTTGACTGCGTTTTATATGGGCGAAGAAGTCAGTGTTGGAAATGCGGTAAGCAAACAAAATATTTATGTGTATGCAGATTATAGTGATGGTTCAGGATCTGAGGTGGAGGATTTTGTAATCAGTTCGCCCGTGATTACAAAAGTAGGAACGAATAATATTTATGTGATATACGGAGGAAGACGCGATCAGATAGAGGTACCGGGACGGGTGCCCGGAGTGGTGAATTCGATTCAGGTTACCTATACCGGTGGAGATGTTATGCTGGGAAGTCCGATTAAGCGGGAGGATATTTATGTTACTGCGTTATATACGGACGGAACCAGTGAGACAATTGAAAATTATCAGTTGTCGATGGAAACCCCCAGTATGATTGGTGTAAATACTGTGATTGTTACTTATCGACTTCGTACGGACAGCTTTATAGTGAACGGGTATGAAAAAGAAATAGAGAAGCTTTCGGCAAGATATACCGGATCCGGAGTCAAGGTTGGAACAGAAGTGCGAAGGGCTGATATTAAGGTGACCGCTACATATACGGATGGTTCTGTGGAAGAAGTGACAGAGTTCGATCTTCCGACGCCGGTGATATATTTTGTCGGTGCCCATACCAAGACGGTGCACTATATGGGTCTTACTGCGGATATTTTTGTTATCGGTATCGAAGAAATGGAAACGAGTTATGAGAATGCAGCGGAATTTACTGTTACAAACACAAGGGCGAGCGCCGTATGCAGAATTGCGGTTCCATCCGGTGTAGATAATTCCGTGATAAGCGGAGAGTCCTTGCGGAAAGCCAGTGTGTCTCAGGTGGTGCCGCGTGCGGTAAGGCGGAGTGACTTTATTGCATTTGAGATCATGGCAGAGACGGATGGCGAGGATGAGCTGCCGTTAGAGATGCGGATTACCGTACCGGCGGGTTATGATGCAAAGCATTGTGCATTGTATTATACGCCGAACCGGAAGACGATTGTTGCACAGATGAGCACGGAAGTACTGAATAGTAAAGAGCTTGTAACGACGATATATAAGGCAGGAACTTTCCTGCTGGCGTATGAGCCGGACGAGGAAGAAGAGTAGTCTGCAAGCGGTTGAAAAAATAAAAAAATAAAATTGTTTGAAAAATTGCAAAAAAACATTTGACAATTCAAAAGAGAAATGATAATATACATAAGCGGCGCTGATGAAGCGCGAACGTGCGGAGTTGCTGGAATTGGCAGACAGGCATGACTAAGGATCATGTGTCAACAGACGTGAGAGTTCAAGTCTCTTACTCCGCAGAAGAAACGGTCGGAATTTTTATTCCGGCCGTTTTTGTTTTTTCAAGGCTGTGTTTGCAATTTGGAATTGATGTTTTGGCGCATATAGTATATAATTTATATAAAGAAAGCTATATCGACCGGTTGATACGGGAGGGGGTTGCTTATGAATAAGATAATTACAATCAGCAGACAATATGCAAGCGGAGGAAGAGTGATTGGCGAAAAACTGGCCAATGCATTGGGAATTCCGTATTATGACAACGAACTGATTACCCGTGCGGCAAAGGAGAGCGGATTTGCAGAAGAGGCTTTTCATGCAGCAGAGTCGAAGGCGACGAACAGTTTTCTGTATTCGATTGCCATGGGCATGGGCTCCTTCGGAGGCAATCATGAAAGCGGATATACGAATCTGTCTTTGGACGATCGGATTTATCTGGCGCAGACGGATATTATTCGTAAGGTAGCGGCAGAAGGACCTTGTGTCATTGTCGGACGTTGCGCGGACTATGTCCTGAAAGAGATGGACAATGTAGTCAATATCTTTATCTGTGCAGATATGAAGTTCAGAGCGGACCGCGCAGTAAATCTGTACGGAATGTCGGCGCATAAGATTGAAGACAGCATAAGAAAGATTGATAAGCGAAGAGCAAATTACTATAACTACCATTCCTGTGAGCAGTGGGGAAAGGCACAGAACTACCATCTGTGTATCAACAGTGGTGCAATCGGAATTGAAAACAGTGTCGAGTGTATCAAAGCATATGTGGAACACTGTGGTGATATCGGAAAGAAACAAAAAGACGAAGAATAGTAAGATAGAAAAAACTCCCGGAGGGGAGTTTTTTTATGCAATGGATTTGGGAAGTCTTGAGAGAACCAGCGAAGCAAGGAGTCCGATGAGAAAACCGCTGACACAGCCACCGATGATCAGATAGGGAAGGTAGTAAATTAAATTGCTTCCCAGGATGAGCATGGCGACGATAACCTGACCGATGTTGTGGGAAAGACCACCGACAATGCTGATGCCGGTTCCGGAAAAACGGTCAGAGCGCTGCAACAGCTGCATGCTGAGGAGACTGAGTATCGCACCGGCAAGACTGTAAAACAGCATGGACAGGTTGCCGAAGGTAAATGCGGTAAGGAGTACGCGCAGCAGAGAGATTACTGCGGCAGACGGAAAGCCGAGCCGGAGCAAGGCGATAATTACAACCAGATTTGCGAGTCCGAGCTTGATGCCGGGAACCATGCCTTCCAGCGGGTTAGGCAGAAATGTTTCCAGCCAGCTCAGGATAAATGCAAGAGCTATCAGGACTCCGTATAGGGCAAGACGATACGTCTTTGAGGATGAATTCATATCAATAACCATACCTTTCCGATATCTGCAAACTTCAGATCGCAGGAACGAAGTTCGGCAGAATAGAAAATATTATTGGGAAACAGCATCCGGTGCTGAAGTGGTATCCTGGACTTTGCTGATGGAAATCACGACCCGGTTTGGAAGGCAGACAATACGTTCACCGGCATTGCTGATCGGTGTATGGTGGACACAGATTAGGTCGGGACAGTCCGCTGCTGTTACGGATACAGAGCCTTCGCAGATGCGGATATGATTGTCTCCTGCTTTGCCGTGCACCAAAAACTCACAGTCTTCGGTAAGGGGCAGGGTACGGTAGGGTTTGCCATCTACTGTGATATCGACGGTAGTTCCTTTGCCGCCGGTAAAGACCGGAAGCAGAAGAAATAAAATCAGTGCAAAAGCAAGAATCCCTGCAAAGAGTAACAGGTCGCTTTTTTGAACGAAGGGATGGTTTGTTTTATTCAATGTCCGGCACCTCGCTGTTCGTAGAAGCTGTGGTTGGAAGTTCGAATACCGTAACTGAAGTATTCCCCTTTATATCCTTGGCATACAAAGAATAAAGTCCGGGCTCCTGCAGGCGGAGATTAGCGTGTCCGCCAGTCAGAGAGAGCGGGATAGCGTTTTTCGGAGGGGCTGCCGTTTCTGTCTGGTCTCCGGGGAGAAGATAGGCTGAATCCAAACTGCTTTCGTTGTCGTAAATGTCTATGGTAAGCTGATAAAGCCGTCCGGTAGGGGATGTGTGCAGTGTATGCAGTATCTCAGGCGGCGTGGTGTCATCCAATAGCTTGACGCGTAATATGGTATCGTTTCCGGCATAGTCGGCAACGTAGAGCGTGTAATTGCCCGGCTTTGCAGAACGCAGTCCGTTAGCAGGAAGAGTGGTTCCCTGAGTGCCACGCCGGAAGGCGGTCAGATTCTTGGAACCTTTTGCGTATTTTATCAGACGGATACCGGAGCCTTCGCCATCATCAGCGTTTACGTCCAGATGAATAAAGTCACGGGAATACCGTGTGGAAGTGCTGACGACAGGTGCTGCGGTGTCGGTAGATAGACAATTCAGGGAATTGAGTGCCCGGTACAAATCCGGTACGCCCGGTACAAGCAGCGAGATTTGATCGGAAGCCGGCGCAGAGAGCCCATCGCCAGACTGACTGCCCGGTAAGGGGTAGGCTGTAGATAAAATAAGGTCGCGGACTGTGGCCGGATAGAGACCGTCTGCGGTAGTATATAAAAGAGCGGCGATGGCAGAAACATACGGGACAGCCATAGAGGAACCGCTCATATAGGCATAATCCGCACCGACAGCCGTGCTGTAGATATCCGTACCGGGTGCTGCAAGGTCAACGGTGTTTGCTCCATAGTTTGATCTGGGGGTGAGCCGGCCGCGAGGGTCAACAAAGGTGATGGAGAGGACGTTGCTCAAGCGGAAGACTGCAGGATAAACCGGAATCTGATCGTTATCGGAGCCGGCATTTCCCGCAGCGGTAACAAAAAGAAGATCGGATTCGCGGATGGTCTGTTCCAGAGTAGTAATGGAAGATGTAATAGCAGCGGAGCCCCAGCTGATGTTGCAGATATCGGCGTCCATCATAACAGCATATTTGATTGCTTTGATTGCGTGGGCAACCGAACCGGAGGAGTTTTCACCACCGTGAATCTTAAGAGGCATAAGCCTGACCGGAACCGGCGCTGCATCTGTGACATGCAGGTTGCCGCCACGCAGAACGGAGGCGATGATTCCGGCTACATGGGTGCCGTGTGTGTCGTTGTCTTCCGGGAGTGCCTGATATGTAAGTCCGTCTTCAGACAGGAGATAATGACAGACAGTTGCATCATCATGATAGAAGTCCCAGCCGTGGATATCATCGATGTAACCGTTGTCATCGTTGTCGATTCCGTCATCCGGAATCTCTGCAGTATTGATCCAGATGAAGTCCGCAAGGTCGGGGTGCGTCGTGTCAATGCCGGTATCGGCAATTGCGATTACGACTTCCTTCGCCGGAATAACTGCATCATGGTACAGTGCTATGCCCTGTGATAGTTCGGCAGATAATGCAGAAGCAAAATCCTCCTCGTAGAGTTCTACCGGGAAGGCTGCAGGGTCAGATGGCAGAACCGGAGACGTCAGCTCCAACGGAAAGTTGGGGTCGGCCGCAAGAACGTCGGGCAGACTGCGGATGTCGGAGAGCATCTGCGGAACGAGCCCGGAATCGGAAACCGTGACCAGCATATAGTTATCTAAGGTTTCACGGATATCGCAACCCGGAAAGGCAGACAAGAAGCTGTCGCAAATTGTGCGGTCGACCGGACGGTTCCAAAGCAGTACCAGTTCATCACCTTCGTACTGATTAGAGAAGGAAGAAGGCGCAGACGGTGAGCCGACAATACCAAAAGCGTCCGTGTGTGCGGTCGGAAGGCATAAGGACAACACAGAACAGATTAGTATTATATTTATATAGAAAGAAAAACGTTTCATAGATTGCATCTCCATTACCCCATAACTTCTATATTACAAAGCTTGACTTAGAAGTGGAAAAAGTATAACATATGAAATGCGGAAAGACAATTGTAAGAAGTACGAAAATAATTGTTAAAAACACGAAAAAACACTGCAGATTTCAAGACTCCTGCAAAAACAGCTTGACAGTTGAAAAAAATCGTGATACTCTGTTTAAGCTATGGAAGAGGTCTTTTTTTTATGCCTTAAAACTACGAAATGAAATTAAACGGAGGTGGAGGTTGTGCGAGTAAAGATTACATTGGCATGTACAG
>JAZSIB010000176.1:0-16055 GCA_045533585.1 Lachnospiraceae bacterium
AATAACGCCGTCCGGGAATCCGGCTGAATGGCAGATTTATGTTGTGCATGATATAAAGAATATACTATTTTGGAAGGAAGGGTTAGTGGTATGGCGATTTTAGTAGTTTGGTCCAGTCCGAACAAAGACGGATTGACAGCAACTTCAGCGGAACAGGTCGTAAGAGGCATTCAGGCGGCAGGCAAGGAAGCGAAGGTGATTCATCTGAATCAGAAAAAGATAGCAGTATGCAATATCTGCGGTGACGGTTGGGGAAGCTGCAGAACCAAGGGTGTATGTGCGGTACGAGATGATTTTCAGGAGGTTTATGAGGAATTTCAGCAGGCAGAGGGGATTGTACTGGTGACGCCGGTGTATTGGTCCGATTTGTCTGAGAATCTGAAGGCGTTGCTTGACCGTATGCGCCGTTGTGAACCGTTACATAACCGTTTCCTGAACGGAAAACGTTGTCTGCTGGTAGCGTGTGCCGGAGGAACCGGCAACGGCACGGTTCAGTGTCTGGAGCATATGGAAGTGACCATAGGTCATATGGGAATGAAAGCGCTTGATCGTATCCCGGTAACACGTTTCAGTAAGGAATATATGTTGACTGCTTTACAGAGTGCAGGAAAGATGTTTGCAGAGCATCATGCAGATTGGCAGTAACAGAGTGCAGAACAGATGCAGGAAATTTGCATCTGTTCTTTTTGTATGAAGGAAAGCGGAGCAAATCTGAGAAAACGTTACATAAAAATGCAGAAACAGAAGAAAATAATGTAAAGAAAAATATAGTCAGCAAGAGAAGAATCAAGCGTAATAGTGAAACATGGATAGAATAGGGGAGTGTGGGAAGAGATGGTTCTTATAAATGGAAGAGTGGTAACGATGGAAGGGGAAGAATTTCGACACGGATTTGTACGGATCAGAGGAAGATATATCGAAGAAGTCGGCGATATGACAGCATTTGCAGCGAAGGAGGATGACAGACGGGTGCTGGATGTGGATGGTGCGTGGGTGATGCCGGGTCTGATTGAATCGCATGCGCATATTGGAATCACGGAAGAAAAGTGGGGTGTCATCGGGGACGATTGTAACGAAGGGACAAATCCGGTTACACCGATGCTTCGTGCCATTGATGCGGTGAATCCTATGGACCCGGCATTTCATGATGCAATTGAAGCGGGAATCACTTCAGTTATGGCGGGACCCGGGAGCGCCAATCCGGTTGGCGGGCAATTTGTATTTATGAAAACACAGGGACGTTGCATCGATAATATGATTGTAAAATATCCCGCCGCGATGAAAATAGCATTTGGCGAAAATCCAAAAACTACCTATGGAAACAAAGGTCAATATCCGGCGACACGGATGGCAACGGCTGCTCTGATTCGCAAGACATTATTTGAGGCGCAGCAATATAAAAAGGATAAGGAGAGCGGGAACCTTGCAAAGGAAGATATCGAGATGGAACCTTGGATACCGGTATTGAACCGGGAGATTCCGATGAAAGCCCATGCGCATCGGGCGGATGACATTCTTACTGCAATCCGTATCGCAAAAGAGTTTCAGGTTGACATCACGATTGATCATGGGACGGAAGGGCATCTGATTGTTGATGAGATAGCAGCTTCGGGCTTTCCGGTGATTGCAGGTACGGATCTGACGGCACGTTCTAAATTAGAAGTGCAGAACATGAGCTTCAAGACTTGTAAGGTATTGAATCAGGCAGGGATTTTATTCTCTGTTACAACCGATCATCCGGTGGCACTGATTCAGACGCTTCCCATCTGTGCAGGGCTTGCGGTAAAACATGGGTTGCCTATGGAAGAAGGTCTGAAGGCAATCACCATCAATGCGGCCAGAATCTGTCGTGTAGATGATATGGTAGGCAGCCTGAAAGCAGGAAAGCATGCAGATATTGCGGTGTTCTCAGGGAATCCGTTGGAGCTGTTTACTAAGACACTTTATACGATTATCGATGGACAGCTTATCTATGAACACGATGAATCAAAGAAAGAATAATGGTTATGGTAAAGAGAGAAGTTTTGACATTGTTTTATAGGAAAAAACGTGTAAAATTATAAGGGATAAAAATCCTTACAAATGTGAAGGGGAAACGGTTTGTAGATGAAAACATGTAGTTACCGTGAAAAAGTAGAAAGATGGGGCGTTTTTGAAGTCCGAATGCAGGGAAAGACAGAAGGAAATCCGTTTGCGGACTATGCGCTTACCGCAGAGTTTGTCGGGGAAAATGAAAAAAAGACAGTGCCCGGGTTTTATGACGGAAACGGCGAATATGTGGTCCGCTTTATGCCGGATTACGAAGGAGAGTATTCTTTTACGGTGCGCGGTAATTTTTCAGACGAATCATACGAGGGGACATTCGTTGCGACAGCGCCGGAAAAAGGAAATCACGGATATCTAAAGATTGCCGATACGTATCATTTTCGTTATGCGGACGGAACGCCGTATTATTCGCTTGGGACCACCTGCTATGCATGGGTGCACCAATCAGAGGAAATGCAGGAACAGACGTTGAAGACCCTGAGTGACAGTGCATTTAACAAGATTCGATTCTGTATATTCCCCAAGCACTATGATTATAACTATGAAGATCCTATAACATTTCCTTATGAGGGAACACCTTGCGATAACCGGGGCCTGAATCGTAGTAATATGTCTTGGTACACACAGGAGAAGCCGGGGAATACTTGGGACTTTAAGCGTTTTAATCCGGAGCATTTCCGCCGTTTTGACCAGCGGATTGTACAGCTTCAGGAGATGGGAATCGAAGCGGATCTGATTCTGTTCCATCCTTACGACCGTTGGGGCTTTGACGGTATGGGAGCGGAGAACGACGATTTTTATGTCAGATACGTGATAGCGCGCTATGCCGCATATCGGAATGTCTGGTGGTCGCTGGCGAACGAGTACGATTATGTGGGAAGCAAAACGATAGAAGATTGGGATCGGATTGGTGAACTGATTCGTGATACCGATCCTCATCAAAGATTCCGCTCGGTACATAATGGTCCGAAATTTTATGATTTTACGAAGAATTGGATTACGCATTGCAGCTGCCAGGGCACAGACCGGTACAAGGCAACGGAGCTGACGACGGAGCTTCGTATAAAATATCAAAAGCCGGTGGTGTGGGACGAGGTTCTCTATGAAGGAAATATTGAGCTTGGCTGGGGCAACATCAGCGGCGAAGAGATGACACGGCGGTTTTGGGAAGCAACCATGCGGGGCGGTTACGTCGGACACGGTGAGACCTATCTGTTTGCGACAGATGAGAGTATAGACCATGCAAAGCTGTGGTGGTCGCACGGCGGTGTGCTGCACGGAGAAAGTCCTGCAAGAATTGCATTTTTGGCTAAGATATTGCAGGAGATTCCGGGAGGAAAAGGCTTGCAGCAGATACCGGGTTACTGGGATGCGGTTGCGGCGACAACGGATCCGGAGAAAAAAGACTTTATTTTGTTTTATTTTAGTTTCCTGCGTCCGCTGTACCGCGATTTGTACTTTGATGATGAGACAGAGTATGAAGTAGATGTGATTGACACTTGGAACATGGAAATAAAACCGCAGGGTGTATTTAAGGGTAAATTCCGTATCGTAGTCGGCGGAAAACCGTATATGGCATTGCGCGTACGTTGCTGCAAGAGCAACGGGGAGGAAAGAGTATGAGTCTGAAAAAAGTATTTGAACCGTATTTTAGCATGGGTACTTCAGTATCCAGAAATAATATCAATTCCGTGCAGGCAAAGAGTGAGCTGGTAAAACATTATACAAGCATCACGGCAGAGAATGACATGAAGCCGATGTTTATGCTTGATGAGGCAACCACTTTAAGCGATCCTGCAAAGTATGACAAGGCAGCTGCACTGAAGTTTGATACGGCAAGACCGTATCTGGAGTTTGCAAAGCAGAACGGTATCGGACTGCGCGGTCATACTCTGGTATGGCATGGGCAGACTTCCATCTGGTTCTTCAAGAAGGATTATCAGAATGACTGGAATGCGCCGAACGTTGATCGCGAAACGATGCTTTCCCGTATGGAGAATTACATCAAGGGTGTGCTGGAGTTTGTACAGACCGAGTATCCCGGTGTGATTTATGCATGGGATGTTGTGAATGAGGCGATTGAAGAGGCAGAGGATCCGGGCTGGAGAACCCGTTCCTTGTGGTATCAGATTATCGGAGATGATTTCCTTCTTCATGCGTTCCGCTTTGCAAGAAAGTATGCAGACAAGAACGTAAAGTTGTTTTATAACGATTACAATACCTTCCTGCCGGAAAAGAGGGAGAAGATTATCAACCTGATTCTGAAGCCGCTTCTGGAAGAGAAACTGGTGGATGGTATGGGTATGCAGTCGCATCTGATTTTGTTTGACAGCAATATGCGTGAATTTGAAAAATCCTTGCATGCATTCGGTGCACTGGGACTGGAAGTGCATCTGACAGAACTTGACGTGCACTGTACCGATCCGTCGGAATCCGGTCAGAGTGGACTTGCATTCTACTACTCGAATCTGTTCCGTATGCTGATTAAGGCGAAAAAAGAAGGTCTTGCCAATGTTACCAATGTAACCATCTGGGGTATGAAGGATGACGAGAGCTGGCTAACCGGTTTCCGCAAGGCGAAGAGTTATCCGCTTCTCTTTGGTGATTCTTATAAGAAGAAAGAAGCGTATTACGCAGTGGTGCGTGTGCCGGGTGAGATGGAAGGCGATGCAGAAGACCGTCTTCCGGAGGGTGACCGTTTTGCATACTGGGAGACGGATTGTGTATATGAGAAGGAGCTTCATGTCAATCCGTTGGCGGCAAATGCTTCGGATGCGAATGACGGCAGTGAAGCCAATCCGTTTGCAACCATTCAGGCAGCAGCTGACCGCGCAACTGCAGGAACCCGCGTTCTGATTCATGGCGGGGTATACCGTGAGTGTGTGCGCCCGGCGTATGGTGGCGAGAGCCCGGAAAAGATGGTGGCTTATGAAGCATATGGTGACGGCGAAGTTGTGATTAAGGCTTCTGAAGTTGTGACGGACTTCTTCCCAAGCGTTGGTTGGAACGTAAGACCGTTCGGCGCACAGACAGAGATTCCGGAGAGTTTAAACATCTGGGCAACGGAGCTGAATCCGGAGCAGTTCAAGGGTTACAATCCGTTCTGTGCGGTGAATATCTTACACGACAGACTGTTTATTGAATATGAAAAGACCGATATGACGACTTACCTGAACCGCCGTGGCATGGTGTTCTGTGACGGAAAGCCGTTGCTGCAGGTGGCACTTTACAATCAGCTTGCACAGACGCCGGGTTCCTACTGGGTAGAGGCGAACGGTCAGACCGTGCACTTCCGTCTGGAGGATGATTCGAATCCGGCTGAGCATGTAATTGAATTGACAAGCAGAGAGCAGTGCTTTGTGCCGAAGAAACCGTTTACTTCTTATATCAAGGTGAAAGGTATTACCTGTGCGCATGCGGCAACCGGAGCTCCGGTACCGCAACGCGGTGCATTGTCCTGCTATCGCGGACACCACTGGGTGATTGAGAACTGTAAGATTGACTGGTCGAACGGTGTTGGTATTGATATCGGCAATGAATGCTGGCATCACAGTTTGGAAGAGGGGCAGACCATCGGTCACACTGTAATCCGTGGGTGTGAGATTAAGGATGTTGGTGTATGCGGTATTGCCGGCATGTTTGCAACCAATATTCTGATTGAGGATAACCTGATTAGCGGCACCGGCTGGCAGAAGATGGAGCTGTCCTGGGAAGCGGGCGCTATCAAGGTACATAATACCGTTGACAGTATCATCCGCCGGAATATCTTCACGAAGACCTTGCGCGCAGACCATCTCTGGATGGATTGCGGCAATGAAAATAACCGCATTACGAAGAACCTGTTCTTAGACGGTATCGAGCAGCGCGAAGCTATCTTCATGGAGGCCAGCCGTGACGGCGTGAATCTGATTGATAACAATATCTTCTGGAACGTCGAAGGAAGGTTTGATGAAAAGCAGGTTCCGGTAGAGCCGGGATCGACCGGATGGTACAAGATGGAAGAACATAATGTGGTGAACGGTTATGCCATCTATGCAGAAGGAACTGACCGTCTGCACATCGTAAATAATCTGATCGGGAACTGCCGCAGTGCAGGATATTTTGCAAAGCCGGTGGCGTTCCGTATTGATCGCAAGCGTGGCGGTACGTCAAGAGACGCAAAGATTTACAACAACATCTTCTATGATTGCAAGGAAGCGGCCATCAAGTTCCCGACCAAAGACAACGATGCACAGGGCAACCTTTATGTACGTATGCCGGGTGGGTATTTAAGAGTGATGTATCCGGCTCCGGAGAATTGTCTTGACCTTGCAAGCTGGCAGGAGTTCCATGGTTTTGATAAGCAGGGACAGCAGGGCTGGTTTGATATCAAGGTGGATACGGAAAACTATACCTTACAGGTGACCGAAGCTGCAGTGAAGGCAGGTACATGGAGTCTTTCCGGTAATCCGGACCGTTACGTGGAATGTGCGGCAGAGATTGGTACTGTCAGCTGCAGAGACGGTGTCAGCGAAGATTTCTTTGGAAAGAAGAGCATGCGTTTCTGTCTTCCGGGACCGTTTGCAGAGCTGAAAGATGGTGAAGTCTATCAGATCGATCCGCGAAAGTTGTCGATGTGATAGAAAAATACACGAAATCGCAAGAAATAGGACTTGGAACCTATAAAATCGTGTGATATAATTTAGCATAAATCTAAAGTTTGTTGTGAGGATGCGAAGGATGTTCCGTTGGAGTGAGAAAGAACAGTACTTTGAGAAGGAAATTCCGATGCCGGGAATAACCGAGGGCAGGGATGCCATTAATGCATGGTTAGCTTCCGGTATACAGGAAGGCGGCGTGTTATTGGTCGGTGTGAATAAGTTTGCGCGTTTTAATAACATGTATTCTTATGAAGTCGGAGACCGGATATTAGAAGCTTTGACGCGGCGTATGCAGGAAATCTGTCCGGAAGGTGTAGAGGTATACCGTATGGGCGGTGCAAAGTTTTTGTTCCTCTGTCGTACATATGACGAGGAGAATATCAGGACATTGTATTACGATATTGTGGATGATGTCCGAAGAATATATCTTTCTGACATCAGTGTGCGTATTAAAGTGTCCGGTGGAGCATTGCTGTTTGATTATCCGTATGAGTCATCCGACAATGTATACCGCTATCTGGAGCGGGCATTGAAGTTGTCCAAGACGGACGGAAGAGGTATTCTGAAGTTCTTTTCCCGTGAGGAATGGGACAGTTATGTATATAATCTGCAGCTGCGCGAGGAGCTTTTGCGTTGTGTCGAGAACGATTGTGAAGGCTTTGAGATGTACTATCAGCCGATTATGAGCGGCGACGGAAAGACCTTGTATTCTTGTGAAGCCTTAATGCGTTGGAAGAACGAGAAGTTCCCAAATGTATATCCGGATACCTTTATTCCGATACTGGAGGAGTCTGATCTGATTATCCGTGTTGGCGGTCATATGGGACAGACGGCGATGGATCGTTTGAAGGAATGGCGGAAGTATAAGCCGGATCTGAAGCTGAACATCAATTTGTCTTATATGCAGATTAAGTCAAAAACTTTGTTTGAGAATCTGATCGGAGGCATTCAGGAACGCGGGCTCCCGCCGGATAGTGTGAATATAGAGATTACGGAGAGCTGTAAGATAGAGGACATAGATTATGTTGTCTGGTTTATTAAAAAGTTACGCAGCAAAGGAGTCGAAATCGCATTGGATGATTTCGGTACCGGATATTCCTCGGTGCGTGTGTTGCAGCAGCTTCCGGCGGACTGGATTAAATTAGACCATAAGTTTGTATCTAAGATTAGTGAGAATCCCGCAGATAAGATTATTGTTAAGAATCTGATTACGATGTGTCACGAACTCGGATATAAGATCTGTGTGGAAGGTGTTGAGAATGAAAGCTGTTATAACCTGTTGTATGACAGCAATGTAGAGGCGTTGCAGGGATATTATTACAGCAGACCGATTCCGGCAGATGAGTTTTTTGAAAAGTATATAAAAGAATAAGTTGTAAGAATAAGTAAGAAACAGGTCTTCTCAGATACCATCCGGGAAGACCTGTTCAACAATGTTAGAGTCACAGGAATTTGAGTTTCCGCATTTTGCATGAAGTCATTGGAATTTGACACAGCATATTATTGTGTGAAAAATTCATTTTTCACACTACATACTGGTGAAAGCAACAGTGCATTACATAATATTGCTGTGCCAAATCCCCTCCATATTTTCTGTTGCTGAAAAAATGCGGAAACTCAATTGGTGGAATGCTTGACAATGATAGGAAAAGCAGTAATGGAAGAAAGAGAGGTCCGGAGGTATGAAACAGGTAAAGTGGTTAGATGATGCAGTCTTTTATGAGATTTATCCGCAGTCATTCAACGATACGAATGCAGACGGTATCGGTGATTTTCAAGGAATTATCGATAAGCTGGATTATATTAAGGAAACGGGGTTTAATGCCATCTGGATGAATCCTTGTTTTGACTCACCGTTTGGCGATGCGGGTTATGATGTGGCAGACTATTACAAGGCGGCACCGCGTTACGGAACCAATGAAGATTTGAAGCGTTTGTTCGATGAGGTGCATAAAAGAGAAATGCACATCCTGCTGGATTTGGTACCGGGGCATACATCGACAGAACATAAGTGGTTTAAGGAATCAATAAAAGCTGAGCGGAATGCATATACGGACCGTTATGTATGGACGGACAGTATCTGGGAGTCGCCGGACGATATGGCATCACTTCGAGGGATTTCGGATCGTGACGGTTCTTGTGCCTGTAATTTCTTCTCTCACCAACCGGCGCTGAATTACGGGTACTACGAGAGAACAAAGTCTTGGCAGCAGGCACCGGAAGACGAAGGACCGCAGGCGACATTAGAAGAGATGAAAAACGTAATGCGGTTCTGGCTTACGATGGGCTGTGACGGCTTCCGTGTGGATATGGCAGGATCATTGGTAAAAAATGATCCGGAAAGTAAAGGAACGATTGCGCTTTGGCAGAATGTAAGAGGCTTTCTGGAAGAGGAATTTCCGGAAGCGGCGATGGTGTCCGAATGGGGAGAGCCGGATAAAGCACTGCAGGGTGGATTCCATATGGACTTTTTGCTGCATTTCGGACCATCGCATTATAATGATTTGTTCCGCTGTGAGCATCCGTTTTTTGCTCCGGAGGGAAAAGGTGATGTGTCTGCATTTGTAGAGAAGTATCTGGAAAGTCGCAAAAAAGCCGGAAAGGAAGGGCTGATTTGTATCCCATCCGGCAATCACGATATGGACCGTCTGGCACGGTATTTGGATGGGGACAATCTCAAGCTGGCATTTTTGTTCCTGC
The DNA here is from genome assembly GCA_045533585.1 of Lachnospiraceae bacterium. GTDB lineage: Bacteria > Bacillota > Clostridia > Lachnospirales > Lachnospiraceae > SZUA-448. The sequence continues at coordinate 9,387 of JAZSIB010000176.1, forward strand.
TTACGATGCCGGGGGCACCGTTTGTATACTACGGTGATGAGATTGGGATGCGTTATGTGGAAAACTTAATCTCGGTGGAGGGCGGTTATGGCCGTACCGGTGCACGTTCACCGATGCAGTGGGATGACGGTGTGAATGCAGGGTTCAGTACTGCTCCGGCTGAGTGTCTGTATGTGGCGCTTGATCCTGCTAAGAACAGACCTACGGTGAAGGCACAGATGGAGGATGAGAATTCGCTTTATCATGAGGTGAAGAAGCTGATTGCGCTAAGAAAGAGCCATACAGCTTTATTGAGTCGTGGAGAGTTGGAATTTGTATATGTAGAGAAAGATACCTATCCGTTAGCGTATCTGCGTTATGACGGAAATGAAAAGCTGTTAGTGATTGTGAATCCGGCAGACAGAGAGGTAAGCTTCGCCTGTGATATGGTGTCGAAGGAGACAATATACGTAATCGGAAAGGATGCGGAGTTTGCTGACGGAAGAGTGACGGTTGCAGGTAAAAGCGGAGTGGTGGTTGCCGTCAAATGATGCAATAATACATTGACTGCAAAAATGGATATGGTAGATTGGATATATGGACGGAAATCAAAATGACAGTCCGATCGTTTTCTCATTAAAGTGTGGGTTTACAGGATGCGGGAAGCGAAAAGATCCGAAAGGAGAAGCGTATGAAGATATTATTTATTGGTGGAACCGGTACGATCAGTACCGCAATTACAAAGAAGCTGGCAGCAAGTGAGCATGAGTTGTATCTCTTGAACCGTGGTAACCGCAACGCAGAGCTTCCGGAGGGCGTTAAGTTTATCATTGCAGACATCAACAACGAAGCAGAGGCTGCAAAGGCACTCGAAGGGATGAATTTTGATGTGGTGTGTGATTTCATTGGCTTTGTGCCGGCACAGCTCGAAAGAGACTTCCGTTTGTTTAACGGAAAGACAAAACAGTTTATGTATATCAGCTCGGCATCTGCTTATGCGAAGCCGGTAAAGGATTATATCATTACCGAGGGTACGGCACTTGCGAATCCGTACTGGGAGTATTCACGCAATAAGATTGCGTGTGAAGACTACCTGATGAAGATGTATCGTGAGAACGGATTCCCGGTAACGATTATTCGTCCGAGTCATACCTACTGTGAGCGTGAAGTGCCTGCGGGCGTACATGGTCGCAACGGAAGCTGGCAGATTATCAAGCGTATGCTGGAAGGAAAGCCGATTCTCGTGCAGGGTGACGGTACGACACTTTGGACGATGACAGACAGCCGGGACTTTGCAGATGCTTTTATCGGTCTGATGGGAAATGTGCATACAATCGGAGAAGCATATCAGATTACCAATGATGAGTCATTGACATGGAACCAGATCTATCAGGCGATTGCAAATCATCTGAATGTAGAGTACAAGCCGTATTATGTGGCAACGGAGTTCCTTTGTGCGGTAAGTCCGGCAGAGTATGATTTTACCGGTGGATTGTTCGGGGATAAGTCCAATACGGTAGTATTTGACAACAGTAAGGTGAAGCGTGCGGTTCCGGGCTTTGCACCGTCTATCCGCTTTGAAGAGGGCGTGGCACGAACGCTGGATTATGTACTGAGCCACAAGGAATGCCAGAAAGACGATCCGGAGTTTGACGCATGGTGTGATCAGGTGATTGAAGCACTGGAGAACGCAAAGAAGAGTGTGCGAGGATAGAATGTAAGTAAGAACTGCATAAGCTATAAAGAATGAAGAGGGTGTTCATAAAGTCAGAGTATGACTTTATGGACACCCTTTATGCTTATAGTGCGGTTATGTATTCAGCAAGCGATTCCGATAAAAACTGAATGTTTTCTTCAAGGCAATGCGTATCAAACGGAGTATGAATGCGGGCACAATACAGGCCGAGCGGCGAACGTTTCAGCGCGCAGACACCGATGCCCTTGCGAAAATAAATCTGGTCGGACGGAAACATCATCGGAAGCATCTTGCGAGGATGATACTGTAACTCTTTTGTGGCAGAATGCTTTTGCAGAATGTCCACGAACAATTGATAATGAGGTTCTTTTCTGGCGCACCTTTTTGCCATGGTAACAATCTGGGTACCATCACCGACGCAATCAAAGTTAATCAGGATTTTCCCTTTTTTTATTTTGGAATGTTTATCTGCGAAAAAGCCGGAACCGAGGAGACCTTTTTCTTCGTTGTCAAAATATACGGCGCAGACCTTGCTGCGATACTCCGGTTCTAATGTTTCTAATATCTGGGTGATGGTGATGATTCCGGATGTGTTGTCATTTGCAGTATGTGGATTCTTAAATCCGAACATAAGCTGAATTGCCAGGAAAATTAAAGCACCCAAAAATCCAAAGTAACCGACAGTCGGAGAGCCGCAGAGCAGCATAAGTCCAAAACCGACAAGCCCGGAGATCAGTAAGACAACGAGAACGATTGTAACCTGGGTCAATAGGAACAGAAACGGGTTGGTTGGTGCCATAAAGTTCGGAACGGGCGAGAGGGCGCAGGTATCGTAGTGTGCGCCGATGATGATCTTTGCCTCATCCGGATTTCCTACGATGATGTTCCTGGTGCGGAACAACCCCTTGCCTTTTTCCTGAATACGGATGTTTTCTTCAGAATAGCCTGCCTTTGAAAGGCGGGAAGAAAGATAGTCGATAAATCTGTCTTTTTCTTTATTGGATTTTCTGATTTGAAACAACTGAAGTATCTCGTCTTGCATAAAAAGCTCCCTCTATATGTACTATAATACGATTATAGACATAAGGCGGGAGCGTGTCAATTATATATCAGTAGCCTTCTGTGGCGATTCCTGCAACGTAAGAAACGCTTCGTTGCATATCGTAAGTATCTTTTCTGCATATTGGCGAGTTTGCTCCGGCATGGACATGAGCATGAGCGCAAGCTCAGTATCTGAACTTGTCGGGAGCGTTCCGTTTACAATATAATCGGTTGTAACGTTCAGGGTGGCTGCTAATTTGCGCAATGTATTAACAGTCATGCTTTTTCTGCCTTTTTCTATGTCTGCCAAAAATTGTACAGAGATATCTGCCAATTCAGAAAGCTTTTCGCGTGTATAACCTCTTTTTTTGCGAAGCTCGGCGATTCGTGTACCAACTTCTATGTTTCTGTTGTCCATTTTTGTTACTCCTTCCACAACAGAAATTAGTATACCCTAAATAAATTAATCAATAAAACATCTATTGAAGCTAATATGATGTTTTTATAGAAACAAGTCAGTAAAAGGCGGGTATTTTGTCACATAATTCTGAAAAAACAAGGCGTGCATGACAAAATGTTCAGAAGCAATTTTCGAATAGTTGCGGATTGTTTTACAACTGTGTATAATATTGGTACAAGTGTGTCAGAAATGGCAGTTGACGTACCGGGATGCGTATTATGAAGTAAAGGAGATAAAAACATGAACGAAGTATATGAATTCTTAAAGAAATGCGGAACTTATTATCTTGCAACCGTGGAGGGCGATCAGCCGCGTGTGCGTCCGTTCGGAACCGTGAACCTGTTTGAGGGGAAGCTTTACATACAGACCGGTAAGGTAAAGCCGGTATCGAAGCAGATGCAGGCGAATCCGAAAGCAGAAATCTGTGCGTTTGACGGAGCAAGCGGAACCTGGCTTCGCGTAGCGGCGACGATGGTACGCGATGACCGTGTAGAAGCAAAAGAGAGTATGCTGGAGGCATACCCAAATCTGCGCGCAATGTATTCACCGACCGATGATAATACCGAAACATTGTATCTGAAAGATGCAGTTGCAACGTTTTCGTCCTTCGGCGGCGCTCCGAGAACGGTTGAATTCTAATGAATCTTTATGAACCGAAGTATAATTGAAAGAAAAAATGGAGGAAAGAAGCAGGGGAGGAATCCGTTGCTTCTTTATCTTTACACAAAAAGACCGTCAGAGCGGAGCACAAATTCGTATGCTCATACCTCGGACGGTCGTCTTGTGATTGATTATTGTATTTATTATCTATTCAGAATCAGCTTGGTCAGTTCAACCGGGTCAACGATCTTGCCATCCTTGTAAACACGCATGTTACCGGAAGCAATCTCATCAATAAGAATAACTTCGTCGTTGTTGTAACCGAACTCGAACTTGATATCCCAGAGGTCAAGACCGATGGACTTTAAGTCGTCAGCAACAATCTTGGTAATCTTAAGGGTCTGCTCCTTCATGCTCTCGAACATAGCCGGAGTCATGATGCCGAGTGCTGCAAGACCTTCACCGGTTACGAGCGGATCACCGAGTGCATCGTTCTTAAATGTACACTCTACATAGCCACCCTCAAGTACGGTGCCGTCCTTGATATACTCGCCGTATCTGCGGATGAAACTGCCGGTAGCAACGAGACGGCAGATAACTTCAAGACCGTGTCCGAATACGGTACCCGGAAGTACTTCCATGGTAGCGTTCTCTACGTCTGCGCTTACATAGTGGGTCTTGATACCGGCTGCTTTGAGCAGTTCAAAGTAATGAATCGAGGTCTGCAGATTTGCCTTACCGATACCTTCGATGGTGAGCCCTACGGAATTCTCGCCGGGATCGAAAACGCCGTCTTTACCGGTGCAGTCATCCTTGAACTTCAGCATTACATTGCCGTTATCAAGCTTAAATACGTCTTTGGTCTTTCCTTCATAAACCTTTGTCATTGTATCTCCTCATTTCCGCGCCGTACGGCTGAACAATCCCATAATCCGCACTGAGCCGCAATTTTGTCAAAAATAAAAACTACGGTATCTAATTTATCACAGTTTGTTGCACTTGCAAAGATTTTTTTGTGATAAAAATGAAAAAAAATATGTGCAATGTTTCGTCAATTTGACGAAAGCAGGAAAGATGAATAGATTTTGCCAAGATGAACAGACTAAAAAGCGGAATGTCAACAGATTTGAGTTTCCGCTTTTTGAAAACAGAAACCGGAATTTGACACAGCATATCATTCACACACTGGTGAAAGCGACAGTTTTTGAAAATGCGTGTCACTTTCGGACACAAGTGTCCGCCATTGCCACACATTTTCTGTAAACCGTCTTTTCAACAGTGCATTACATGATATTGCTGTGCCAAATTCCTGCCGCATTCTTGGTGCTTGAAAAAAGCGGAAACTCAAATGTTTTTGAAATGGCTGATGAGAAAAAATGTAGAGTGGAGATGTTGGTAGGAGAAGGGGCTGTAAATGAAAAAGAGTGATAATAGAGGGAAAGCAATTACGGAAGAAGCGGTAAAGAAAGGCAGACATCATGAGTTAAGTCCGGCAGCAATCATAATCGGAATTTTGATTTCGACCCTGTTCGGAGCGGCCAATGCGTATCTTGGATTAAAGGTAGGACTTACTATCTCGGCGTCAATTCCTGCAGCAGTGATGTCGCTTGGCGTGATGAGGGGAATACTGCGGCGTAGTTCGCTGCTGGAAAGCAACATGGTACAGACCATCGGGTCGGCAGGCGAGTCGGTTGCGGCAGGTGTTATCTTTACCGTGCCGGCACTGTTCTTATGGGCAGCTGAGGGAAGGATGGAAGTGCCAAGTATACTTGAGATTACACTGATTGCATTGATTGGTGGTATCCTTGGTATATTTTTTATGGTTCCGCTGCGAAAAGCATTGATTGTAAAGGAACACGACAGTCTGCCTTATCCGGAAGGAACCGCATGTGCACAAGTACTCTTGTCTGCTGAAAAAGAAGGTTCACATTCTGGAAAATTGTTTTTGGGAGTCGGAATCGGTGCGGCAGTGAAATTTGTCTTGGATGGTTTGAAACTTCTCCCGGGGGAGCTGGCATGGAGAATCCGCGGATATTATGGAGAATTCGGTACGCAGGTCTATCCTGCGGTTATGAGTGTCGGATATATCTGTGGTCCGAAAATATCAGCATATATGCTTGCCGGCGGAGTGTTGAGCTGGCTGGTGTTGATTCCTTTAATCGTATTTTTCGGACAGGATGTTGTTTTGTTTCCGGCGACAGTGAGTGTAGCCGAGATATACAAAGATGCAGGAGCGGCTGGGATCTGGAATACTTATATCCGCTATATTGGTGCGGGTGCACTGGCAGCGGCAGGTATCTTAAGTCTTCTGAGGTCTGTTCCATTGATTTTCGGTGCATTCCGTGATGCGGTACGTGGAGCAAGCGGCGGACAATCCTTAAAAGTGTGGCTCAAAACAAGAATGAAAAGAAACAGAGATAAAGGCAAAGTGGTGGTGTCTGCACAGGAAGAGGAGAAGGACCGGAAGGGGCGAGATCTTCCGGGGATGTTTGTGTGTAGCGGAATTCTGTTGATGTTGCTGCTGGTCTGGCTGGTGCCGGCGATTCCCGTAAATTTTTTAGGAGCATTGATTGTAGTCGTGTTTGGCTTTTTCTTTGCAACCGTATCTTCACGTCTGGTAGGTCTTGTCGGAAGCAGCAACAACCCGGCATCCGGTATGGTGATAGCCACTTTGCTGATTGCTACGGTGCTGTTAAAGCTGACAGGGCAAAGCGGGATGAAGGGAATGCATGCGGCGATGGCGATTGCTTCTGTCATCTGTGTGATTGTCTGCGCAGCAGGGGATACGTCACAGGACTTGAAAACCGGTTACATTCTGGGAGCGACCCCACGAAAACAGCAGATTGGTGAATTGATTGGTGTGACTGTATCTGCGCTTACAATCGGACTGATT
>JAZSIB010000034.1:0-5983 GCA_045533585.1 Lachnospiraceae bacterium
ACCGAAGCAGATGGAGAACACCAGCATGGTCATCGGCTCTTCTGTCGGGAAGAACAATACCGGCGGAATCGTCACGCGTTTTCCAAAGAAATTCTCGGAGATAACATCAACCGCGTCACCACAGTAACTTCCGAACATAATACCCCAGAAGAGAGTGGACATACCGCAGAAGAAGAACATCTTGATAAAGTTCTTTGTACCCTTGTCCATCTTCGGGAATTTCAAAAGGATAATACCAATCAGTACCACCATCAGGAAACCATATACTGCATCGGAGAACATGATACCGAACAATACATAGAAGAAAATCGCCGTTACGGATGTCGGGTCAACCTCTCCCTTGCCCGGAAGGCTGAAGCTCTCGACGGTTCCTTCCATCGGCTCTGCAAAGCCCGGATTGGAGAGAAGTACCGGTACGTCATCCTTCTCGGACGGAGCGTAAAGCTCAACTTCTACATCAAAACGGGTCTCCAGATACTCTTTTACCTCTGCACCGCACTTTTCCGGAATATAACCATTCAGGAAGAATACATGCGCGGACTGCTTGAGCTGTCGAAGTACCTGATACTTTTCTACTCGCATATTCTCATAGTCGAAGTAGAACTGTAAAGTATTCCGCATCTCAGCGAATGCGCTAATCTCTGCTTTGCAATCCTCAATCTGTTCTTCCAGATTCCAGATGCTCTGCTCGTATGCCGCTATCTGTTCCGTCGGCGACATGGTCGTCTGAATCACAGGTCTTGCAAACCCGCGCATACGGAGCGCTTCAAATAAGCCCTCGTACTGCTCTTTCAGACAGAGGAAGAAGACACAGGTCTGATCTTTTATCACACTGACGATTTCCAGATCAAACGGAGTAAATTCGCCCAGTTCCTCGTAAATCTGTTCTGCTGTCCGGTTCCCCGGCAACAGACCGATTATGGCACTTGTCTTTGCTGTTCCTTTGTAATTCAGCGGTACATCCAGAGAGCTCCATGGTTCCAAAGCTTCTTTTTGTTGAGAAAGCTTCACAATCTCACCCTTTGCTTCCAGAATACTCTTTTCCAGCGTCACAAGCCGCTTTGCAACACGGTTTGCTTCTGCCTTCTTCTGTACAAAATAATCATAATCCGATGCATCCATCTCCGCTTTACCATTCAAACCGGCAAGCAGGGACTTCTTTTCCGGTGCATACTCGTGAAGAACGGCTAATGCCTGTTCTGTCAACTTTATCTCTGCCTGCATCTGTTCGGTAAAATCCGCAACATTCATACAGGCAAAACAGGAATCCTCTTCGGAATAATCCGTAGCATCATCGCTGATTTCGATTACACCTTTTCTCTGCAACGCTTCCAGAATCGCCTTACGGTCCTTCTTCAATGCACAAATGCGCACGCGCTGCATGGATACAATTGCCATAAACACAACACCTCCTTTTCCTTATATTTGTGCCTGTTACAGCAATTCCGAAATAATCAGCTTTACAGCAGCGTCCTGCTTTGCTGCCGTCTCGGCTTCCATTGCCTTTGCTTCGTCCTGTGCCTGCGCTTGGGATTCCTGCATCAGCTTTTCACTCTCAACTGCAGCAGCCTTCAGAGCATCATCCTTCATCTGCTCTGCTTTTGCTTTTGCAGCGGCCTTCTTATCGGTTGCTTCTTTTACAGCATCCGCAAGAATTGCTTTTTTCTGTTCTTCTGCATCCTTTATCAACGCAGCGGCAGCAGTTTCAGCTTCTCTTACTGCCTGAACCGTGTCCTTTGCCATCTCAACATCCATTCCTTTCCTGTACCTGCAAGTGCGCAGTTGCGAACAACCGGTCACAGATACATTTTTTCTCAAACCTTAGCTATTTCAACCTATTCTTCAGATATATACTGCTCCATAAAAGTGACAAACTGCACTGTCATATGCGGATCCAGCACACTGCCTGCCAATTGCAGCATCTTTTTTATTGCTGCTGAATGTGACACTGCATATCCATGCGGTCCTTTTCCGGTCAGTATGGTATATGCATCCGTCATAGAGATAAACCGTGTCAGATAATCCAGTTTTTCGCCCTTTACGCCGTTTGGACGTCCGTTGCCGTCCCATTGCTCTCTTCTCTGCCCGATGATTCTTGCCACCGGCAAAGTCTCATCGAACATCTTCGCAAGACGATACTCAATCTCTGTGATATCATACTGCACTTCATACATATAATCCGTAAATTCATGAGCTCTGGAAAGTTCCTGTCTCGGAACAACAATCAGTCCCAGATTCTTCACTAACAGTATCCGTCTCAGATAGCTCTTACGATACTCATCAAATCCCAGATAATCCGCAAACGCTTCTGCTATCTCTTCTTCCTTCTTCTGTGATGCTTCGTTCAGATATCCGGTCTCATACAGGATTCTGCGAATCTCACCGAGCATCGCGCTTTCCTTTTTCATCTTGCTCTTGTTATGATACATCCGATCTTCGGCCCATTGGATTACCTTTTCTAACGCTACATCCGGCGAATCCTTTGTTTCGACACCGATTGCCAGCGACGGCGGCAACACGGTCGTATGTACCTCTGCACAACGTTCGCGCACTCTTCTGATGTAATCGTCCGCTTCTTCCTTGACTGCGCCCGGTAGTAATACATAAAATTCATCGCCGCCACAACGGCACACATAATACTCCGGCTTTGCTTCGTGCTGAAACGCATCTGCAATCTGTTTCAACAGACGGTCACCTTCTTCGTGTCCGAAGATATCGTTGGAAAGCTTCAGATAATTCGCATCCGCTACCACAACAGACACGGGATAAGCATCACTTCCTACAAACTCTTTTACCTTATTCTCATACACCATACGGTTATAGAGTCCGGTTAACACATCGTGCTGATTAATATATGTCAACTGCTGTTGTAATTCTTCTCTTCTTCGGATTTCTTCATTCTGAAGATAGTTTTTCAGACCCAGCTGCGACAATTGATTGGCAACTACATATACCAAATTTACTATATTCGAAAACTGTTCTCTGGTCATCATCGGAACCTTATTCAGTTCCTCCCAGTACCAATCCGGATCAATCCCTAACTCTACCGCACGTTTTCTGCCTTCTTCTTCCGTTATCAGATTGCCTGCATCGCGTACCTGACCCAACAGCCAGCTCGCTACATGGGTATCACCGATGATAATACTTGCTCCGGCATCCAAGAGTCCTGCCGAACGGCACGGAGCGATTACCGGACCTTCTTTGTTCGGTCTTCCGATAATCTCATCCGACAGCCGACAATTCATCCTGCCCTGCTCTGAACTGCGAACAACCTTATGACAGAATTCACAAGCTATGCTGTTCTTTGTGACAGCTCGCCAATCGGGAGTAAGCATTTGTATTCCAACACCGACCGCTTTTGCAATTGCTTCCTGCAATTCTTCGATATTCTGCATGTCAAACAAATCTTCAAAGGAATAGTTCGATACATTTGTAAATTCTTCGTTTTTCCCCATCATATTCCCCTACATCATACATAATATAATTATTTTTTGGCTTTCAGGCGGCTGAAAAAGTTCCCAAACCCTTTATCCTGCCGTTCGCCTTCTGCCTGTTCTCCCTGCTGAGCTTGGCTCAGCATGTCCTGTCCCCACTGTTCATACTCAGCGTCCAACTGTTCGGAAGAGAAATAAATCTCTTCATCAGAAAGCTCAACGTCTTCCGGATTCAATTGAATCCCGTCTCCGTTATTTGCCTTCGCTTTTCCGTACTTCTCTTCTCTGTCGCGTTCTTTTTTTGTCTTTGCAAGATTCGTATTAAAAATACTGTTCTCCGGAATTCCCCCTCCGGTATGTACTTTTACCTCAACCTTTTGACGTGCCGGCGCATCCTCCCATACTTCTTCTTCGATTTCCGGAAGTGCGGACTTTTTCACCGGTACACTTTCCTGTTCGCTGCCTTTTCCGTTCTTTTTGAATTTTTCCGGGATAACCGTGTCCGGTGGGATTTCTTTCTTTTTTCCTCCCTTTCCCGTACTGTTCTTTTTACCTTCTTTTGTAACAGACTCTGCACGTTCTTCCTCTTCCGTTGCGAACTGATTGATAATATCCAGATACTTCTTATTCTGTGCAAGCACCTGCAGGCGCTCCAGCAACTCGTTCTGATTGCTTCTTACCTGCTCTAACTGCTGGTTCATGCACTCTTCAAAGTACGCATATTCATCCCGCAGTCTCTGTCTTGTATTGTCTACAATATTGGTAAACTCGTTCAACGCACCGTCTGTATACAGAATGGAAGCTGCATAAATATCTTCTGCCTCTTTGTTCGCTGCATCGATAATCCGGTTGCCGGCTGCTTCCACCTCCTGCAGCGCTTTCTGTTTGGAGCGGGTCGTCGCTTCATACCGGTCCATCACTTCTACAACTGCATAATTCAGCTGTTCCAACAAAGCAAACATCTCACGCTTGGACAAAACCACCTTGTCCGGAAGCTCGTGATACATCTCCCCTTTGGAAAACAGAACGTGTATTGCTCTTAAGATTTCTTCAATCTTTTCCGGCATGTTCTTAGCTCCTTTAATTCCTCAATGCTGAACTCATAGGCATTGTTACAAAAATGACATTTTACCTCAATCGGTTTATCGTCTGCAATAATCTCGTCCAAATCTTTCATCGAAATGCCCGCCACAGCACGACTCACGCGTTCCTTGCTGCAATTACAGGAGAACGTAGTGGGGATTTTGTCGGTAATCTCCATGTCGAACTCTCCGATTACCTGCTCCAATAACTGTTCCGGAGTCATCCCTTTGTCCAGCAATTCTGTAATCGACTTGATCTCGCCGATCTTCTGCTCCAGACGGCTGATAACCGCCTCATCCGCAAATGGCATAAGCTGCAGGATAAATCCACCCGCCTGACGCACGGTATTCTCTTTGTTCATCAGCACACCGAGCGCGACACTCGACGGAATCTGCTCGCTGGTTGCAAAATAATACGTCAAATCCTCTGCAATCTCGCCGGTAATCAGATCGACCTGTCCGGAATATGGCTCCTTCATGCCCATATCTTTAATCACCTTCAATGTACCGTATCCGATCGCACCACCAACGTCTAACTTACCGAGATAATTCGCTTCATTCACCACCTCCGGGTGATGTACATAGCCCTTTACTTCTGCCTTGGAATTCGCCGTTACAATCACTCCGCCCAGCGGTCCGTCGCCATTAATCTGCAGGGTCAGGATATCATCCTCTCCCTTCATCATGGCTCCCATCATGGCACCTGCTGTCATGAGACGTCCCAATGCTGCAGTCGCAACCGGGCTGGTATTATGTCGTTGTCTTGCCTCTTCTGTTAAAGCTCTGGTGGTTGCCGCAAATGCTCGAATCTGTGCATTTGCCGCTGTTGCTCTTACAATATAATCTTCCATTCTTTCTGCTCACTGTCTGTTATTTCATGTTTCGCTCTGCTGTCCGGAGCGATTTTCGTTATATCCTGTCTATTTATCATTTAACGTCTGAATGTACTGCTTATTCTCCTGATACTTTTCGCGTGCCAGCACATAAATCCGTTCGCTGTCCTCTGCTGCCGGATTCTTCGTAAATGCATCATACGCTGTCACAAACTCCATGCCTGCTTCGTTAATAATATCTTTTATCTCATCAAGCTCCCATGCCCGCTGACAATGCGTCTCTTCGAAACGCTGATATAAACCGTCACGGGTTTCGGCATAGATGGTCAGGTCATATTCATTCAAACAATTCTCTTCGTCGTAATAATTCTCCCAGATTAAGCTGCAGTCCTCACGGTTCTCCGCAAATACATTCTCTGCCAGCACAGTCCGGTAATAATACCGGGTCTTCAGATCAAAGATAAAACATCCGCCCGGGTCCAGATAATTGTTCACCAGCCGGAAGACCTCTCTCAGGTCCTCCGGCTCAGTGATGTAATTCATCGTGTCGCACACCGAAACAACTGCGGCTACCGTACCGTACAGTTCAAACTCACGCATGTCCTGATGCAGGTACAGGATTCCGTCGTCTTCG
>JAZSIB010000231.1:0-2229 GCA_045533585.1 Lachnospiraceae bacterium
TTGTGATTGAAAATAGTCTTCAGACCGGAAACGGAAAGGGAAGCAGTGTAAGATATGGTTGAATTTCATGGGATGACAGGGGGACAAAGCAGGTATACTGTTTTGACATAAGGAACATCCCGGAATGGAGGAGAGTATGAAAAAAAGAATGTGGAAACTGTTAACTGCGGCTATGGTCGCCGTGATGCTACTAACCGGCTGTGGAGCCGAGATGGCGGCTAAGAACGAAGCTGCTATGGACATGAACATGATGTCCAGCACAAGCAGTAATGCCGGTGGAGCGATGTACGATGGCTTTGAGTATTTTGCCGACATGGAGATGAAGGTTGAGGCAGAAGAGATGGTGCCGGAAGCGCCGAAGGCACAGGCACCGGAGAGCGGAAGCAGCGCTTCGGACAATGCAGCAGATGCACAGGTGAATACGGCAACCCGTAAGCTGATCCGCAGAGTGTATCTGTCTACCGAGACGAAGGAATTTGATGATTTTGTAGCGTTTGTAAACGGACAGACAACGACCTATGGCGGTTACATAGAGAATTCGGATGTCAGCGGTACTTCTTACAATGCGTATAACCACAATCGCCGCGCAAGTATCGTAATCCGTGTTCCGGCAAAGTATCTTGATTCGTTTATTACACAGATTGGAAACATGGCAAATATCACTTCCAAGAATGAGTCTTCGGAAGATGTAACGCTGTCCTATATTGAGACCGAGAGTAGAATTGCTTCTCTTGAGATTCAGAGAGATAAGCTCTTAGAGTGGATGGAAGATGCCGAGACCGTAGAGGAACTGATTAAGTTAGAAGAACGTCTGAGTGAAGTTCGTTATCAGCTGGAGTACTATGGCGGTATCTTAAGAAATTATGATAATCTGGTAGAATTCAGCACGATTACCTTAGATATCCGTGAGGTAGAGCGTATGACGATTCAGGAGCCGGATACTGTAGGTGACAGAATCGGTAAGGGTCTTTCCGATAATCTCTATGAGATCGCAGAGGGCTTCAAGAACTTTATCGTATGGTTCGTAACCAGTTTGCCGTATCTGCTTATCTGGGCAGTTATCATCGTGGCAGTAGTCCTGGTACTTCGTCTGATCATAAAGAAGTCCAAAACAAACAAGCAGAAGAAGATGGAAGCATACCAGCAGCAGTACAACCAGAGCCGTGCGTTACAGAATCAGTATGCACAGGCACAGGGAATGGGAGAAAATAAAACCGAGGAATAAAGAAATTGTTGTATAAACTTTAATTGATCTTATGAAGTGAAAAAAGGCGTTGCAATTCGATGTACAAATCGGTTTGTAACGCCTTTTCATGTTAAATGATTGATAAGGTAAACAGTATATTACAATTTGATTTTTACCCACTTGTTATTGTTAAATCGGATGAATGCTGAGACAAAACGGAATGCGTGGTCAAAGAAAAGACTTAACCATGCTCCGTAGAGTCCGAGTCCGACCGGGAAACAGAGTACCCAGGTAAGGACAGGACGGACAACCGCGATACTGATAAGGGATGCGGTGGCTACGAATGCGGTATCGCCTGCACCGCGCAGACAGCCATTTAATACAATCTGTGAGGTCTGGAAGTGAGTGGAAGCAGCAAGCAGGAGCATGACGTTACCGCCCAGTGCTATGACGGTAGCTTCATCGCTGAATAAGCCGATAATCGGGTGACGTAAGACAATAAACAGTATGAACAGGACGGTGGAAACGATAAATGCAATCCGCTGTCCTGTTTTTCCATACAGCTTCGATAAATCCGGGCGTTTTGCGCCGAGGTTCTGACCAACGAGGGCAGAGGCGGCAATGGCAAAGCCGTCACCGAAGCTGAAGGATAGTGTGCTAATGTTCATACAGACCAGATGGGTTGCATACTGGGTAGTTCCGAGCTTTGCAACCATAATGGCGTAGAGAAGAAAACCAATGCGCATGAATACCTGTTCTACAAAAGCACTGCTGCTGACCTTGAACACCGGAGCAAGAATCTCCTTGAAGGAGAACTTTCCAACCTTCTGGAAGAAGTTCAGGTAGTATTTTTTGCTGAACAGTGTACAGAAGGAGATGATACAGGAGGCGAGACCTCCGAGTGCGGTGGCAATCGCTGCACCACGTATCTCAAGACGCGGGAAAATCCAGATACCGTTGATTAGCAGGAAGTTGAACAGCACATTGACCAGATTGGCAATGATGTTGGTACGCATGGATATCTTCGTATATCCGGCACCACG
>JAZSIB010000282.1:0-6898 GCA_045533585.1 Lachnospiraceae bacterium
CTTTCCATCCACGATTGTCATCTTCACCCTGCCGTATACAAAGGTTCCGCCGAACGGTGTATTCTTTCCCTTTGACCGGAACTGTTCCGGGTCGATAATCCACTTCTCTTCCGGATCGGTAATCACAATATCGGCAACTGCGCCAACGCTCAGAGTTCCTCTTCCGTCCAGCTTGTCCAAGCCGAGTACTTTGGCAGGATTGTAGCTCATCTTCTCTACCAGCTGCATATAAGTAAGGTCGCCTGTCTTTACCAGATTGGTCAGTGAGAGTGCATATGCAGTCTCGGAACCAACGATACCGAACGGTGCTGTCCGAATGGATTGCTTTTTCTCTTCTTCCCCATGTGGTGCATGGTCAGTAGCAATCACCCCGATCGTTCCGTCCTTCAGTCCGGCAATCAATGCATCCACATCCGCTTGACTTCGAAGCGGCGGATTCATCTTATAATTCGCATCATCCGTCAGTATCTCATCCTCTGTCATGGAGAAGTGATGCGGACAAACTTCCGCGCTTACTTTCGCGCCTTTTCGCTTTGCAAGTTTTATTAAATCTACACTTAATTCTGTGGAACAATGGCACAGATGCAACTGTGCATCTAATTCCATCGCTAACAGGATGTCTCGAATCGTAATATGATCCTCCACATTATTCGTGATACCCGGCATACCAAGCCTCTTTGCAGCGCCCTTAGCATTCACCACCCCGCCGTTCAGAAGTTCTCGGTCTTCGCAGTGCGCAAACACCGGAATTTCGGCTTCTTTTGCCTTGGCAATGCCTTCACGATACAATGCAATATCCATGACGGACTTGCCGTCCTCACTCAATGCACAGATACCGGCATCCTTCATAGCCTTAGTATCAGACAACTCCGTACCTGCCTGATCAAGTGTCACTGCCCCGATGGGAAGTACCTTAATCACTGCATCCTTCTTGATAATCTCCATCAACTGTCGAACACGTTCTGCCCGGTCAATCGCAGGCTTCGTGTTCGGCATTGCACAGATAGTGGTATATCCGCCGGCAGCTGCTGCTCTGCTTCCTGTCGCCACAGTCTCTTTATACTCAAATCCCGGTTCCCGTAAGTGAACATGCAGGTCAATCAGTCCCGGCATCACATGGCATCCGGCAGCATCAATCACCTGTTCTGCTTCTGCCTGTATCCCGACTGCTACTTCACGAATCACTCCGTCCTCTACCAGGATATCTCTCACACCCTCCGTTCTGTTTGCGGGGTCCAGAATATATCCATTTTTAATCAATATGCTCATACAAATAATATCCTTCCGATATCAATGTTCCAAAACAGCTTTTATCAGATTACACAATCTCTTATTCTTCTACCGGCATGATGACAAAACTTACCTCTTCCTTATCGGCAGCCTGTACATCACGGCGTACTTTTTCGTCCATGTTATAATCATCCAGATGATCTTTCTCAACCCAGGCATAATCTACCAGGTCTTCTGAAATAAACACCTCATTCGCCACCGTCTCAAAAAGATAACAGATTCCGACATAGCAGGTATCACCTACGATATAACTCCAAGTGTAATATGGGGTACCGTTTGTTACCGTTAACTGTGTCTGCTCCTGCACAATTCGTTCTGCAGCTTCATCCAGACGCTCGCCAAAATTCATCTCACCATCAAGGAATTCCCATTGATACGGTTCCAGAATCCTGTCATCATACCATTTTTTCACCAGAAGAAACTTATTATCCTTCTTTACAATTGCTTTCAGCTTAATCTTAAACTGTCCCATCACGCCTCCCTTCTGTTTTCACCATCGAAAACAAGATGCAGACATATTTTTATTATTATACCACAGTTTCTTGTGCCCAACAAGTCAATTTTTCACTTGACAATTTTCCATTGTCTCACTATACTTTGCTCATGGTTTTAAATATTTAGTACGCTAGGGGCGCTATTGCTGAGATGTGCAAGTTTTGCAAGTTTTGCACGGTCCCTCACTACTTGATCCGGATAATACCGGCGTAAGGAAGCAATTATTTTCGTGCCCCTCCTTACATTTTCCATGAAGGAGGATTTTTTATGTCCACTAAGCAAAATTCCATGTTTACTGTCAGGAAACTGGCTTTCTGCGCGCTTGCGCTTGCACTCGGAACGGTTCTGTCGTTCCTGAAGCTCCCGTTCAAACTGCCTTACGGCGGTTCCGTTACCTTGCTCAGCATGCTGGTTGTGACATTGCCCGGATACTGGTTCGGTGCTGCAGTCGGCATCACGACCGCAACCGCATATGGTCTGTTACAGTTGATTATCGAGCCTTATGTTATCTCAATCCCACAACTGATTGTAGATTATTTTCTCGCTTTTGGTGCACTTGGTCTCTCCGGCTTTTTCCACAACCGCAAAGCCGGTCTGCTTAAAGGATATCTTCTCGGTATCTTCGGACGTTTTGTATTTGCCGTATTTTCGGGTGTTATCTTTTTTGCTCAGTATGCAGCAGATTACAACCTGTTCCCGCTCGTTTACTCTATCCTGTATAACGGTTCCTATATTGGTCTGGAAGCGGTGATTACTCTTGTACTTATCGCACTACCGCCGATAAAGCGTGCACTAGACCAGGTAAAACGCGTCACAGGACAGCCGGTGCGTTGAACCCACGTTATAGCAGGATATAGTCCCGAATTATTATCTGGGGCGTGCTCAATGCGCACACTATAACAAAATATAGGCACGTATAATTATCTGGGGGGTGCGCATGCGCACGTTATAGCAGGATATAGTCCCTGATTATTATTTGAGGCGTGCGCATGCCCATATACTCATTAATATCCATATCATATGCAAGGGAAAGCCGGACTTTGTTCGGCTTTCTTTGTATAAGTGCTTCAAACTCATCTGCACCATACATTGCAATCATTTCCTGTTGCAGTTTATCGTATTCCTTAAAACACAAGGCTTCTATTTTGCTCCCCTCACTATCCTGCAGGAAGAATTTCATAAAACTTCTCTCTCTTCCTATCCGTTGAACGCCGATTGCACTCACATCTTTGACTGCAAACAAAGGCGTCGGATTCCCGGGACCATGCGGCTCCAAGAGCTTTATCTCATCAATTCTCTCTTCGCTGACGTATGAAAATGGAACAATTAGATCCACTGATACTTTCCCTGCCAAGTCTTCTTCTGTTACATTGGCAGTTTCATTCAATCGTTTCCTCAGTAAAGCAACATTCTCCTCTGCAATCGATAAACCGGCAGCCATCGGATGTCCGCCAAAGTGCAAAAGAATGTCACTGCATGCCCGCAAATTTTCTATGATGTTATAGTACTCCGTAGAACGAGCCGAGCCTTTTACACAGTCCTTCCCATATGTAAGAATAATCGTCGGCCGGTTATAGGTTTCTTTGATTTTGCCTGCAACAATTCCTGCAACACTCTCATGACAATCCTTCAAAAGAAGTACCAACACCTTATCTGAAAGTGCCTCCTCTTCTTCTACCAATTGTACTGCAGCGTCTACTGCAGTCTGTGTTTTTTCTTTTCGTTCCTCGTTCAGACAGATTAATTCGTTTGCAAGCTCCTTGGCTGTGTTTTCATCCGTTGCAAGTAATAACTGCATCGCAAGGTCTGCGCTTGCCAATCTTCCGCTTGCATTAATGCACGGTCCGATCCGGTACCCGATATCCCCGGTATTGATGGAAGACATTCGAAGCTGATTTCCCTCTGCCAACGCTCTAAGTCCGGGATTACTGCACTGTTGAAGCTGTTGTAATCCCAGCTTTACGATAGTACGGTTCTCTTCTAATAAGGTCACGATGTCACAAACGGTTGCCACTGCAGCAAACCCCAGATATGCTACCGGCTCTGCCCCTAATGCAACCGCAAGTTTCATGGCAACGCCTGCGCCGCAAAGTTCCCGGAACGGATAGCCGCAATTCTCGAGCTTTGGATTCAAAAGTACCTCTGCATCAGGCAATACTGCAGGAATATCATGATGATCTGTTACAATCACTTTCATACCAAGTTCATATGCAAGTGCAATCTGTTCCGCTGCACTGATTCCATTATCACAGGTAAGAATCAGTGAGACACCGTCCTCAGCCGCCTCTCTTACCAGACGCTCATTGATACCGTATCCATCCAGTACTCTGTCAGGAATACGATAATCCACCGCAGCTCCCAATCCCCTTAACACATCATATAATATATAGGTAGAAAACACTCCGTCCGCGTCATAATCGCCAATGATACGAATTCTATCGCTTGCACTTATAGCATCATTGATTACCGCACAAGCCCTGTCCATTCCCTTCATAAGAAACGGATCATACAAATCAGAGACTTCAGGATACAGGAACTCCCGTACCGTCTCCGGCGCGTTGATAAAACGATTGCATAACAGACGTATTGTCACCGGGTCCAGACCAAACTCATCCCTAAGTGCCTGAAAATCCGCTTTTCGGTTTAACAACTTCCATACTGCCATATATGCTGCCTCTTATCATTATGTTTAGAGAATGGGAGGTACTCAGCCCTCCCATTCAACAAATCAATCCAGTTTTACGGTGCTTCCGGTTCCGGCTCCTTTGCCTTCTCATTCTTCTGTAAGAAGAACCACAGCGGACCTGCCAGGAATACCGAAGAATATGCACCTGCCAAGATACCTACAATCAATGGAATCGAGAACTCGCGTACCGATGCTACACCAAGGATAGCCAATGCCACTACCATGAACAACGTTGTCAGAGAATAATTGATGCTTCGGCTGAAACTCTTACTGATACTTGCATTTACAATATCCTTCATGGACATGGTAGCAAAGAATTCTTTCTTATCCTCACGGATACGGTCAAATACTACGATAGATGCGTTAATGGAGTAACCGAGTATCGTAAGGATACATGCGATAAAGGTACTTCCGACCGTAAGGAACTTACTTGCCACCGCATATACCACAATCATTATTGCTACGTCATGTAACAATGCTACGATTGCACTCAAGCCAAAACGGATGTTACTGAAACGAATCCAGATATAAATCAGCATACAGATAATCGCAATCACCGAAGCCCAAAGTGCATCCTTCTTCATCTCACCACTGACTACGGAACTAATATTTTCAGTCTGAATCTTCTCTGCATCCACACCGTACTCCGCCACCAAAGCGTCTTCGAGTGCTGTTCTGTCTTCCTGTTCCAGATTCGTTGTCTTGATTAAGACTGTGTTACTCTCTTCAACCAGAGATATCTCTGCAATCTTTCCGGTTGCCTGCTGTACGGTCTTTTCTACCTGTCCCTGTATACCTGCAGGGAGGTCTTCATCAAAGCTTACCGATGTCGAAGTACCTCCGACAAAATCCAAACTATACTTAAAAATAGCACCGGTATTTGCCTTATTAATTCCGAGGAATGATGCACCGATGATTACCAAAATCACGGAAACGACTGCAAACTTCGGAGCGTGTTTTACAAAATCAAACTTCACACCCTTGGCAAGTTTTCCGATACAGCCTTCCGAAGTAAATCCAATCTCATACAATGCTTTCAGAATAAACTGCGTAATAAACATTGCCGTAATCATGGAAAGGACGATACCAATGCCAAGCGTCATCGCAAAACCCTTTACCGTACCGGAGCCACGCAGATACAACACGATCGCCGCAATCAATGTGGTTACATTACCGTCAACAATCGCACTTCTTGCTTTCTTAAATCCTGATTTAATTGCTGAGCGTACTGTCTTTCCGACTGCCATCTCCTCTCGAACACGAGTGAAAATGATAACATTGGCATCCACCGCCATACCGATGGAAAGGATGATACCGGCGATACCCGGAAGTGTCAGTGTCACACCAAAGACATTCAACGAGATTACCATCAGTCCCACATAGATAATCAGCGCAATGGATGCCGCAACACCCGGAACACGATACATCACAATCATAAAGATAATCAAAGCTACAAAACCAATCAAACCTGCCAGCAAACTGGTCTCGATAGCTCTCTCTCCAAGCTTTGCACCGACAACCTGGGAACGGATCTCTTCCAGTTCAAGCGGAAGTGCACCGATTCGGATGGTAGTTGCCAGCTCTTGCGCTTCTTCAAAACTTTCCTGCCCTTCGATTACCGCCTGATTTCCCGTGATAGTCCTCTGCACGCGCGGAGCACTCTGTACTACGCCATCGTAAACAATCGCTATGATATTACGCGGATCATAGGTTGCCGGATTGTAATACTGTGCTACTTTTCCCGTAGCTTCCGTAAACTTAGCGACACCACTCTCACCCAGTATCAGTTCAACAAGATAACGCGGGGTTACTTCAGAATTATCGATAAATGCTCTTGCATCTGCCACATCGGAACCGTCCAGCACCATATTGCCGGATGCGATAATCTCCTCCATGCTGCGCGCCAAAGCATCATAACGTCCTGTCTCTTCATTGAAAGCAATATTCATGATGCCGTCAGCGCCCATACCATAGATGAAATAAATACTGCCGACCTCTCCCATCTCTTCCAGAATGCGATTCGCATCGGTAACATTCGGAATATCTACATTGATACGGTTTGTGCCTTCGATATATACCGCAGATTCCGTACTTTTTCCTTCTGCACGCTTCATCAATTTATAACGTGCATCTTCCATCTCTTCCGTTGTCGGATCTTCTTTTACTGCCTGATAAGTGATGCTGACACCACCGGCAAGGTCCAGACCGAGACTGATATCCTTGTAGCTTCCCACTGCATTGTCTCCAAAACCAACGAGTGATACAAATGCAATTGCCCCAATCGCCAGCACCAAACAAAACAGCTTAATCCAACCTGTCTTTTTCATAGCATACTCCATTTCAAAACATTATTGTCTTTTATTCATCCGAAGCTTCCGCAGCTTTAATCATAAGTCGGATCGTAGCCATGTCGTTCTGTGAGCCAAG
>JAZSIB010000077.1:0-2847 GCA_045533585.1 Lachnospiraceae bacterium
AACCATTCCGGTGACGTAAAGCCGAACGCATATTTGCAAGCAAGTAACAGTATAATCGTCGGTATAGAGGTGATATACCAATGCAGTCTCACCTTCGCCCACAGCACCTTCCACGGATCTACCGGAAGCGACTGTAACAGCCACAGGCTCTTACCTTCCAGCGATACAGACGGTGCCGTGATATCATTCATACAGCTCATCGTTGCCGCTGCCGCTGTCGCAATCAGAAGCAGGAATCCTTCCTTTTCCCCAAATACCTGATTCATTACTTCACCAAACTTATCTCCGGCGATAAAAAGTGCTACTGCCGCTGCCAGAATGAACACCGTACCCAGACCACAGTTCATCATGTAATTTGCACTGCTTGTAAAACGTTTTCTTTCCTTAAACAGCAGAGCTTTATCAATGGAGCTTACCTTCGCTTCTTTCCCGATAGTGATTTTCTTCTTTGGTCCTGCGCTTCCCTTGTTAGTGGTCGCAATCTTAATAAAGGTACGAGACAACACGCAATAAACACCCGTGAACAATGCCAGAATTATACCGGTGAATAACACCATGGACGATATACTTCCCTCAGCAGCCAGGCCCATCTGATAGAACAATGCTAAAACATTCTTAACACTTTCTCCGACTGTTTCTGCATTTGCTACAATGTTCATCAGCATCTCATATGCCTGCATGTAGAAGAAATAATATGCAGCAATGAATGCCAATGACAGAATCACGGTAATAAAACTCTTGCTCTTGATCTTACTGCTTACCAATGCAACTACCCAACCAAGTACACAGGACAGGGTCAATACAAAGATGGATATTACAAACGGTATCAACAAACTGAAGATAACACCGAGTACCGTAAGATCTGCATAGATAAACCAAATAATCAGTGCCGGTACCATCACGATCATCTCATACATGAGACCCATCAGGTACACACCGGAGAGACGTGCAAACAGTATCTTCGATGTCGGAACCGGAAGTGCCAGCAAAAGTTCATTGTCCTTTGCAAGGTACAGCGTCGAATGTGTATTAAATACACTGCCGAATGCTCCAAGCACGATAGCCACCATACCGGTAATTGCAAAATACAACCAACCATATCCGATTTCCACCAATGGTTCGCACAGCATAACCGACATTCCGAAAAAGATTGCCGCTACAATACCGAATACAACAAGGTACAGAAAAATATTTCCAAGAAGCCCAATGCCTTTTCTGATTTTTCCCGACTTTGCATTATAGAACAGCCAGGAAAACGACTCCAGCATCTGCTTTTTCAATAATGTTTTAATCATACTAACTCCATTCTGCAAATCGCTTTTGAAACTTTTTCACAATATGCTCTATTCCTCTTTATCGTTCTCCAATTCCAAAAATACGCTTTCCAGAGAAGAATCGCCCTTGACCTCTTCGGTATCGCCCGCCTTAATCAGCTTGCCACCCTTGATAATCGCAATCTTGTCACAGAGCTTCTCAGCCACTTCCAGTACGTGAGTCGAGAAGAAAATAGCACCGCCGTTATCACAGATTTCACGCATCAGTTGCTTTAACTGGTGGGATGCTTTCGGGTCAAGTCCGACAAACGGCTCATCCATGATAATCAGCTTCGGTTCATGAATCAGTGCCGAGATAATTGCCAATTTCTGCTTCATACCATGAGAGTATGATGCTACCGACTGTCCGAGGTCATCGGTCAGCTCCAACATATCCGCATACTTTTTGATGCGTGATGTACGATCCACTGCACTTACCTCAAAGATATCAGCGATAAAGTTCAGAAACTGCATCCCTGACATGAATTCGTATAAATCCGGATTGTCCGGGATGTATGCAAGCTGCTTTTTGCAAGCAATCGGATCGTCCTTAACAGAGATGCCATCGATCAGAATCTCTCCCTCATCAAACTGCAGGATGCCGCAACAGGACTTAATTGTCGTTGTTTTTCCGGCACCGTTATGACCAATGAAGCCATATATCTCTCCGGGTTGAATGTGCAGTGTCAGGTTATCTACTGCTTTCTTTTCTCCATAAATCTTTGTCAAATTATTAATTTGAAGCATAACTCCCTACTCATCATCGATATATCATATTCTTCAGAACAGAATCATTCCGACGTGTACCTAAAAATTCCTGTTCATACATTCGGCATTATAACATATCCGCTCTGCGCCGAATAGTTTCTCTGCTTAAAATCTGCATTTTTTGTTTTAAACAGATTATTTCACCCGTCACCGATGTTTTATCAAAAACGGAGCAGTGAAAACAATGCTTTCGCTGTCCTCACTGCTCCGTCACACTTATCATCTTATATACGCTTGATTATTCTACATTTTCTACCTGTTTTCTTCTCTCCAGCATAGCCTCGTATGCAAGCTGTCTTTCTCTCTCTTTTGCTTTTTTCTTTTTTACATTATTAACGACGGCAAATGCAACCCATACCAATATGTCTGCTACAATGGCACAGCCGGCTCCAAAGAGAACAAATACTCCAAGAAATGCAGCTGCAACCTCTCCTCCGACAGCCCCTGAGAAAACACCTTGCATTAGCTGTTCTCCGAAAACAATTGCCAATGCAATAAAATAAACAGGAATCAGTTTTACCGGCATTCTCTTGGAAAACAGACACAGGAGAATCTGGCCTGCCGTCAGAGCCAAAACACATAATGCAATAATCAATATATACATAGTATTATACTAACCTTTCAGCTGTTTGTTCAACTGTGCTACGAGGAACTGCATGAACGGATCATCCTCTACTGCGGTCTTTGCGCCTTCCGAAGAGAATACCATCTCGCACAGGTCGTTCTTTGTGTACGGCCTCCACTCCGGCAGCTTGCTTCCATCTGC
>JAZSIB010000277.1:0-9210 GCA_045533585.1 Lachnospiraceae bacterium
AAAAGCATTATTATGCCGTGGTGGCCGGGGTGATGAAGGAGCAGTCCGGCTGGATTGACGCTCCCATTGCCCGGGCGAAAAACGACCGCAAGAAAATGGCTGTCGATCCTGCCGGGCGTCCTTCGCGCACCGAGTGGCGGGTCGTTTGGCAGGAAAAGGACCGCGCGCTGCTGGATATTCACCTGATCACAGGGCGTACCCATCAGATTCGAGTGCATATGGCAAGTTTGCATCATCCATTGCTTGGCGATACTGTATATTCAAATCACAATGATCAGGCCTTTAAGACAAACGGACAAGCCTTGCATGCAGCGCTCCTTGGTGTCAATCATCCCAAAACAGGAGAATATATGGAGTTTATTGCCGAAGAGCCGGATTATTTCAAAAAACTGCTTACAAAATTGCGTTCCCAGTAGGAGATATTGCCTTGAAACGAAATGTATTTGAACAAATAATTGAATGGGATAATAACAAAATCGAACAGCCAATTTTGTTAACCGGTGCACCCGGCACCGGAAAAACATATCTTGCACTCGAATTAGCCAAAAACTTTCATAACAGCTATCTCTATTTGAATCCTGAACATGATTGTCGCTTACGTATTGCTTTAACAGAGCTTTCACAGCAGGAGAATCCTAATTTTGAAGTATTTCTGTCTGATTATTTTAAGATACCGTTAGAATGGCTACAGGATTTTTTGGTTATTATAGATGACTATGACTATCATAATGAATTAATTCCCTTGGTTGAAACAATAGTAAGTCAGAGTACTACATTCCGCTTATTGTTAATTTCAACCTTATCTCCAAGTGAAAAACTACAAAGTCAATGTGTCATAACAAAAATTTCACCACTGGAATTTGACGAATATCTGAGAGCAATTGGCTCTGAGTGGTATACCGATATTATTCGAGGGCATTACCAGACCCAAAAGAAAATTCCTGATATTGTACACAAAGAAATGCTCAATCTGTTTCGCGATTTTCTTCGCACCGGCGGTATGCCGGCTGCAATCAATGAATACCTGCAAACAGATAGTTTAAATAACTTATCAACGATTCATAAAAACATATACCATACATATTTATCAGAATTTACAAGACGATACGATGAGAGCAGCGCATTGCGTCTCCAGCAGCTCTACAGCGGAATCGCCGAACAACTCCTTAAGCCAAATAAAAACTTTCGCTATAACCTGATTCGTAAGGGTGCAACGCACAATATGTACAAACATGAGCTTCAGTTGCTCGTCGACTTGCATCTGGTAAACAAAGTTGAACGTGCAGAGTTGATTTCTAACGGAAACAATACATATAACATTGATGCACAGGAAAATCAATTTCGTCTTTATCCAAATGATACCGGTTTGTTATATACAATGATCCTCTCAACAGTTCCGTATGAATTTTCCGATAGTACAGAAGAGGAGAACATTGAATTTTCCGATAGTCTGTATCAATTATTAGCAGAAACATACTTTGCTCAATTACTTGATACAAGAGCATTACAAAAATTGTTTTGGGAATCCGCTTCGTTGTCCAAACTTGACTTTTTAACCACATACGACAGCTGTCTTATACCGTTTGAACTGAAATTCAACAACAGCAAACGTTCCAAAAGCATGAATGTATTTTGCAATAAGTATTCCATTAGTCAATACAAGCGATTCAGTACACAAAACTTTGAAACATCGCAGTCATTTGTTTCCAGTCCGATATATGCTTCGTTCTGCTTGTAAAATCAAGGTTCTACTTGTGTCGTGTAATTGTTTGTGCCAAGCAATACTTCAAAAAACAGGAAAAATAGAACTTGACTTTTTGATTCTATTGCGGTAGTATAGTTGTACATGTATAATATATATGGGGTGAAACAAAATGGAGAACACTGATTTAAGGTTGCATGAAGGTGAATTAAATGTAATGGAGCTTCTTTGGTCTAACAAATCTTTGGCAGCAAAAGATATTGCAAAGATTATCAAAGAATATATCGGTTGGGAAAAGAATACCACATATACAGTTATTAAACGTTTAATCGAAAAAGGTGCCGTCGTTCGAGAAGAACCCGGTTTTGTTTGTCGTGCCAATGTCTCCAAACGAACGGTCCAGGAAATTGAAACCAAAGTATTGTTTGATAAATTATTTAACAGCAAACTTTCGACCTTTATATATGAGTATCTTCGCAATCAGCAATTAAGCAATTCAGATATTCTTGAATTACAAAGATTGTTGTCCGATCAGGGCATCAGACCATAAGAGAGAGTTCTTTTGTGGCATATACATCTTTTCGCTAAATCCATGTTTAACGCAATGGTGTAACAAAAATTCAGGACCTATTTCTATTTATAGATATAAACTTCAAACAAAACATATTGCGAGGACTCTTCCGTATGGCTGAACGTACTTATCATGAACAATCTATCATCAAATACACCAGACAACTTCGTGAAATTCAGGAACAGCTTCCCGGCTTTACACGCCAGTTTTTCGTAGCGATTGATCAAACAACAGCTGCACGTACCCGTGTAGCTTATGCAACTGACTTAAAAAACTTTTTCGAGTATATTCAGTTGAATTACAAAGCATATTCTAATGTTGAGATCATTGACTTTCCTTTGCACTTATTAACAGACTTAAAAGCTGAAGACTTTGAACAATATATCCAATACCTCAAACTCTATAGCGATAAAAACGGTAATGACGTAATCAATCATGAACGAAGTATAAAACGTAAATTATCTGCACTCAGATGCATGTATCAATATTTTCATAAGAATAAAATCATCAATGAAAACCCAATTCTTCAAGTAAGTATGCCAAAATTGCATGACAAAGCAATTATACGTTTTGATGAGGACGAAACAGCCAACTTTTTGGATGAAGTTGAAACCGGTTCTCAGTTAACAAAAAAACAAAAAGAATTTCATGAAAAAAATGGCACCCGCGACCTGGCTATCTTAACTTTGATGCTTGGCACCGGCATCCGTGTTTCAGAATGCGTCGGATTAAATCTATCAGATGTCGATATAAAAAACACGCGAATTAAAGTGACACGAAAAGGTGGTTACGAAGCTTTTGTATATTTTGGAGACGAAGTATGTGAAGCACTCCTCTCCTACCTTGAAGAACGCAAACTGGTTCAGGCAGAGACCGGACACGAAAATGCTTTATTTCTCTCTTCACGAAAGACTCGCATGGGTGTACGCAATATCGAATATATGGTGAAAAAATACGCAACAAATGTTACACCCGGTAAACACATCACTCCCCATAAGCTCCGAAGCACCTATGGTACGTCATTATATCGCGAAACAGGCGATATTTACCTGGTAGCCGATGTACTTGGTCATAAAGATGTAAACACCACAAAAAAGCATTATGCTGCGATTGAAGAAGAACGACGTCGTATGGCACGAAATGCAGTTAAACTGCGTGAAGATACATAAATCAGTACAGATTTATATCCCCTATTTTCTCGGTAAATTTTTTAATCTTATAATAAAACATCATTAAAAGGATATTTGTATAAATGAAATTACAACGTTTATTAAGCTATACGCGCCGCGCAGTTGACGATTATCAGATGATACAGCCCGGTGACAAAATCGCGGTCGGAATCTCCGGAGGTAAAGACAGTCTGGCATTATTATATGCATTGGCAGGCTTAAGACGCTTTTACCCAAACAAATTCTCAATTGAAGCAATTACAGTAAAACTTGGATTTGAAGGAATGGATTTTTCGGGAATAAAAAAACTTTGTGAAGAATTAGAGGTACCTTATACTATTATAGATACAGAGATTGCAAATGTAATCTTTGATATCAGAAAAGAAGAAAATCCCTGTTCACTCTGTGCAAAGATGCGAAAAGGGGCGTTTAATGAAAAGGCAAAGGAACTTGGATGTAATAAGTCTGCATATGCACATCATCAAGACGATGTAATCGAAACCTCGCTTATGTCACTTATCTATGAAGGACGGTATTATACATTTTCGCCGGTGACCTATCTGGATCGCATGGACATTACACTAATTCGTCCGCTTATTTATGTGCCGGAATGTGATATCGTAGGATTCCAGAACCTGTATAAGCTCCCGGTAGTAAAGAATACATGCCCTGCAGATGGTGTAACCAAACGGGAATATATTAAGAATCTAATTAAAGATTTGGAACAGGAAAACGAAGGAACAAAAGACCGTTTGTTTGCAGCAATCACCGCAGGCTTGCTGCCGGCATGGAAATTACCTCAGTAACATCATTCTGCACATGCTTTATAATACGGAACAATCAAATATCTTCCGGATACCAGTTTATCGTCATACATATTATTGGTTTTCTTAATCTCATCAATATAGCTTCTGAGGTCAAGACATTCATCCGTATAATAGGTCTCAGCAATGTTCCACAAAGTATCACCGGGCTGTATCTCAATAGAAGTACAGGTTTTTCTGCGTGTTTCCGGTGTATCTGCAGACGCTCTCTGAGTAATTGCAAGTACGGTGGTTGCAAATACCATAACAACAAGACATATCATAATGATTCTCTTACGAATCTGCTCTGCTCTTCTTCTTTTACTAATTGCAAGTCGTTCTCTGTAAGATAAGTTTTCCATAGGTTCCTCCGATAACACATTCCAAACATTTGTTCCGAACGTTTGTTTTCTTCATTATACGAACGGTTGTTCGTTTTGTCAATAGTTATTTTGAATTTTTCTCAAAAAATCCGAACATTTGTTTTGACAAACACATTTTCTTCTGTTATACTGGTTACAGAACAGATGTTTTATTACAACAGATAGATTATTATATATACATAAGAGGTTGCTATCACAACCGCACTCGGCGCACCAGTCCGCTTACGGATTCTTTGTTCTTACATTTTTTATGGAGGTATATTTATGTCTTACGGAAAGATTACTGAAAAGCAACAAGAAATTCTTGATTATATGAAATCACAGATTATCAATCGTGGTTTTCCGCCATCGGTTCGTGAGATTTGTGAAGCAGTCAATCTGAAGTCTACTTCTTCTGTACACTCTCATCTGGAATCTCTTGAAAAGAACGGCTATATCCGCAGAGACCCGTCCAAACCGCGTGCGATTGAGATTGTTGACGACTGTTACAACCTGACCCGCCGCGAACTGGTCAATGTTCCTATGGTAGGTACCGTTACAGCCGGACAACCGATTCTGGCAGTTGAAAATATCGAAGGTTACTTCCCTATCCCAATGGAATATATGCCGAACCACGAGACCTTTATGTTGCGTGTAAAAGGCGAAAGTATGATTAACGCCGGTATTTTTGACGGTGATCAGATTCTTGTTCAGAAGCAGAATACAGCGAATAACGGTGATTTTGTTGTCGCTTTGATTGAAGACTCTGTTACCGTAAAGACGTTCTATAAAGAAAACGGTTATTTCAGACTGCAGCCTGAGAACGATACGATGGACCCGATTATCGTAGACGATGTTTCTATCCTGGGCAAAGTAATCGGTCTCTTCCGTATGTTTTAACGTGAATTTTTACATAAAAAAGCTGATGAATTTTGAATGATTCATCAGCTTTTTCTTTTCATTATAATTCTTCGATAGATACTGTAGTTCCATCTCTCCAAACACGTTCTAAATCATAGAACAAACGATCTTCTTTTGCAAACACATGAACAATTACATCGCCATAATCCATCAGAATCCAGCCACTGGACTTAACTCCCTCGATTCTGGCTGCATGATAGCCTGCTTTTCCAAGCTCATATTCAACGGAATCTACGATTGCCTCAACCTGCGGAGCATTCGTACCGTTTGCAATGATAAAGTAATCTGCAATAACAGAAATATCACTTATTTTGATGATACGGATATCTTCTGCCATCTTAATATCCATTGCGTGGTGCGCAATCTTAACAATTTCATTTGAGTTATTCTGATTCAAATCAACTACCTGCCTTTCTTTCTATCACAAATCAATCGAACTCACAATTGATTCGCCTCTTTTTACCAGCTTAGCACGACATTCTTCAAATACCTGCTCAGTCGTAGCATCCAGTGTTGTTCCACACGACTTAATATGCGCAAGTTTATTCTTCATTACATAATATAAAGTCTTATCTACATCAATAAATGCCAGCTGTCGCATCTGTGTTAATGTCGGTTCCGCCGGAAAATCACGGGAAGGTTCCAGATAATCTGCTAAGAAGATGCATTTTTCCAAGAACGACATATTCAGATGCCCCACCGTATGATAACGTATCGAGTTCAATATATCAATATCCGTTACCCCATATTCTGTTCTGGCAAGATACTCTCCAAGAACCGCATGAAGTTGAAAGCTCATTTCACCAAGGTATGGTGTAACATCCAGTTCATGTTCCGTAGCAAATGAAAGCATCTCTTCGTACTTCATATATTTGGCACAATCATGAAGTAAACCTGCATATAAAAACGTATTCAAGTCTTCTCTTCCATGCGCCATGGCAATACCGGCAGCCAGATTCGCGACTCCCAGTACATGTCGGAAACGATGCGGTGATAAGATTGTCGATAGCTTTGATATAATGTCTTCCTGTGATTTCATGCTATTTTCTGCACCATATAAATGATTGGTACAAATGTAATCATATACCGCAGACGGAATCATATCGGACACTTCAAAAGCCTGTTTTGAAGTGTTTCTGTCAGCAAACGAAGCTCTTATCTTTTGAGATGCAATCTCCATCATAGGCACTTCAAAATATTGAATATCGCAGTTCCACCTTGCATTCAACTCACTGATTTTTTCTTGTACCAGTGTATTTTCCTCACCGGCTCTGCCACAAGCAAGCATATTCGTAAGCTGTACAATCTTTTCCGGTTCCCGCCATTTTTCGAACTTTAGCAGGGAATCCCCACCGATAATAAAATAAAATTCCACATCAGGATACAACGTCCGAAGTTCTGCCATCGTATGAGCCGTATAACTCAGAGAATCCTTTTTCACTTCATAGTCAAACAATTCGAACTGTTCATTTCCATGAATTGCAGAAAGTATCATGTTACAACGGTGTCCGGCCGATACCAGTTCCTCGTTCTGTTTATGCGGCGGTGCACCTGCCGGCATAAACCATATCTTATCCAAAGAAAACTGTTCTAACGCCTCTTCTGCCACTCTGATGTGCGCGTTATGAATAGGATTAAATGTTCCGCCCAATATGCCGATTCTCTTCATACTAACCACCATGCCTTTTTGCATTAGTCAGGCAACACGATTTTCTTCTTATCCTTGGATTCCTTGTAAAGGACAATCTTACGTCCGATTACCTGTACCAACTCAGAACGGGTACGTTCTGAAAGCAGAATACCAAGCTCCTTTACATCTTCTGCACAATTCTTCAACACATTAATCTTTATCAATTCTCTGGACTCTAACGCCTCCGAAATCCCTTGGGTAAACTCGGGAGTAATTGCCTGTTTCCCAATCTGGAAAATCGGATCCATCGTCATGGCAAGCCCTTTTAAGTAAGCTCTTTGTTTACTGGTCATATATCCTCCGTTCGCAGACGGAAATCTGAAATGTATTCAGACCCCTCCGTATAGCAATATCATTATTTGTAGTAGTCAAACTTCAGACCATAAAGGCGCACGGTATCTCCGTCTTTAATGCCAAGTTCTTCTAACTGGTCAAGGATTCCGTTCTCCTTCAGGAATTTCTGGAAAAACTCAAAGCCCTTTTCCGTATCGATGTTCGTATAACCAAGCATACGTTCAATCTTCGGGCCTTCCACTACATATTCATTCTCTTCCGGATCAAATTCAACCGTAAACGGTTCATCCTGTGCGCGAAGATTCTCGGTAAAGAATTCTTTTTCAAACACCTTCGGTGCATCCGGAATGGTCTTGAGCAAATCATTTACCTTAAACATCAATTCCCGGATACCGGTGTGACTAACAGCAGAGATAGCATAGACCGGATACCCTTCTTCCTTAAATGCTTCACGTATCTTTTCTACAATCTCTTCTGCCTCTTCCGGTAACATGGCATCAATTTTATTTGCAACAATAATCTGAGGCTTCTTTGCCAGTTCCTCATTGTATTGTTTTAATTCGTTGTTAATAGTACGGATATCTTCAATCGGATCTCGCCCCTCTACGGAAGCAGCATCAACAATGTGAAGTAATACCTTGGTACGCTCCACATGTTTCAGGAATTCATGACCGAGTCCGATTCCCTCGGAAGCACCTTCAATCAATCCCGGAATATCCGCAATGACAAAACCTTCACCATTCTGCAGATCCACAACACCAAGATTCGGATTAAGCGTCGTAAAATGATAATTCGCAATTTTGGGTTTTGCATTCGTTACACCGGACAATAACGTGGACTTACCAACGTTCGGAAAACCAAGCAGTCCGACATCCGCAATTACTTTCAATTCCAATATAACGTTCAGTTCCTGTGCATCCTGACCCGGCTGAGCGTATTTTGGTACCTGCATGGTTGCCGTTGCATAATGCTGGTTGCCTTTACCCCCGCGTCCGCCGCGTAAAATGATTTCTCTACGGTTTTCATGAGACATATCGGCAATCACCTTACCGCTGGCTTCATCCTTAATGATCGTGCCTTCCGGAACCTTAAGAATAACATCAGCACCATCCTTACCCGAACAACGCTTTCCTCTGCCGTTTTCTCCATCCTCTGCACTATACTTACGGATAAAACGATATTCAGACAAAGTATTCATACCTTCGTCTACCTCAAATATTACATTGCCGCCTCTGCCGCCGTCTCCACCATCCGGACCACCGGCTGCAACAAACATCTCTCTACGGAAGCTGACACAACCGTCACCGCCCTTACCGGAACGTATAAAAATCTTTGCAACATCACTGAACATGATTTTCCTCGTTTCTTATACAAACAGAACCCTGAAGCATCGTCCAGGGTTCCGAAAGTTCGTAATTATTTCGCCTCAACAGGATAAACAGACGCTCTGGTCTTATCTTTACCCATACGCTCAAATCTTAATACACCATCTGTTAATGCAAACAGAGTGTCATCACCACCACGGCCAACGTTAAGACCCGGATGAATCTTAGTGCCACGCTGTCTGTAAAGGATGTTGCCTGCAACAACCTTCTGACCGTCAGCACGCTTTGCGCCAAGACGCTTAGACTCGGAATCACGACCGTTCTTCGTGGAGCCTACACCCTTTTTATGAGCGAAAAATTGAAGGTTCATCTT
>JAZSIB010000045.1:0-5308 GCA_045533585.1 Lachnospiraceae bacterium
GTCCACATGACATTCTGACTGTCAAAATTCCACACCGTCCCAAAACGCATCAGGTCATACGGAATCTCGGATATTACTGCTGCAATCAACAGACGCAGGGCATACTTCTTCTTGTCACGCGTATGGAATAATCCCTCTACAATCAAAAAACAAAAGATGGGAAATGCCAGTCTTCCGATACCACGTCCGAGCGTCCACGTCACACCCGCACTTGTGACAAAGGTTGCCGTCACATGGTCAATCAGCATTGCAATACAAGCGATTAACTTTAATACAAACGTACTCATCCACACACTCTCTTTCATTTATCATCACGCAGGCTGACCAACATTGCGCCTGTTTCCCATTACAAAAGCAGACACGCAAAGTATTACGTGTCCGCATTGTATTAGTCTTCTTCCTCTGCATTTACCTGCAGGCTTTGTCTCTTACGCGCCATCTCGTCACTGTCAAGATATTCGTCGTAAGTCGTAATCTTATCAATCATACCGGCACCCGGAATCAGCTCGATGATACGGTTTGCAATCGTCTGGATGAACTGGTGGTCCTGCGAAGTAAAAATTGCAACACCCGGGAACTTAATCATACCGTTGTTCAGCGCGGTGATGGATTCCATGTCAAGGTGGTTCGTCGGCTCGTCAAGCAGAAGCACGTTGGAACCCATAATCATCATCTTGGACAGAAGCACACGCACACGCTCACCACCGGAAAGCACTTTAACCTTCTTGGAACCTTCCTCACCGGCAAACAACATACGTCCCATGAAGCCACGTACATAGGTTACATCCTTCTCCGGAGAGAACGGCATCAGGAAATCAACAATCGTTTCCTCACCGGCAAACAACGCAGTGTTGTCCTTCGGGAAATACGCCTGTGTCGTCGTAACGCCCCACTTGACCGTACCTTCATCCGGTTCCATCTCGCCTGCCAGAATTTTCAAAAGCGTCGTACTTGCAAGGGTATTGGAACCAACGAGTGCAATCTTATCTTCTCTTCCCATAACGAAAGAAATATTATCGAGTACCTTCACACCATCGATGGTCTTAGAAAGATTCTCAACCGTCAGTACCTCATTACCGATCTCACGCGCCGGGCGGAAATCAATATACGGATACTTTCTGCTGGACGGACGGATGTCGTCAAGCTCAATCTTCTCAAGTGCACGCTTACGTGAGGTTGCCTGCTTCGACTTGGAAGCATTTGCCGAGAAACGCTGGATGAACTCCTGGAGTTCCTTAATCTTCTCTTCCTTCTTCTTGTTGGCTTCCTTCATCTGCCTAATCACCAACTGGCTGGACTCGTACCAGAAGTCGTAGTTACCTGCATACAGCTGAATCTTCGCATAGTCGATGTCCGCAATCTGCGTACATACTTTGTTCAGGAAGTAACGGTCATGGGATACCACGATAACCGTATTGTCAAAGTTAATCAGGAACTCCTCGAGCCAGCGGATTGCTTCGAGATCCAAGTGGTTCGTCGGCTCGTCGAGCAAGAGGATGTCCGGATTGCCGAACAAAGCCTGTGCAAGAAGTACCTTCACCTTCTGGCTACCGTTCAGCTCAGACATCTGTGCATAATGAAGCTCTGTCTCAATGCCAAGACCATTCAGGAGAATCGCTGCATCGGACTCTGCCTCCCAGCCGTTCATGGTTGCAAACTCACCCTCAAGCTCACTTGCACGGATACCGTCTTCCTCTGTAAAGTCTTCCTTCGCATAGATGGCATCCTTTTCCTTCATAATCTCATACAGTCTCATGTTACCCATGATAACTGTGCTGAGAACATCATACGCATCATATTTGAAATGATCCTGCTGTAAGAAGGACAAACGCTGTCCCTTGGTGATAATAATCTCACCCTTGGTCGGTTCAAGCTGACCGGACAGAATCTTTAAGAAGGTAGACTTACCGGCACCGTTCGCACCGATTAAACCGTAACAGTTCCCTTCGGTAAATTTAATATTAACGTCCTCGAAGAGCGCACGCTTTCCAAGACGCAGGGTTACATTACTTGCTTGAATCATAACTTTCCTCCACTTATACTCAATCGCATCGGTCTGACTGCTTACAACAAGCATCCAGACCGACACGTAAAATCTCATTCATTTTGCTATTCTATGTTCTTGTAGCAGTACTCCAGAAGTCCGGTCATCTCACGGAAGATGGTGTCCTTATTCTTGCCGCCAAAATAACAACAAATCAGCTTCCTTCCGTTTTTATCCTTTGCAGTGATAACCTGACAGGTTCCCGCTGCATCCGTCATACCACTCTTCGTACCGATAGCATCAAACAAATCACTGTGATACAGCTCCGGCTTCGTCAGATAGAAGTTGGTACTCTCTATCTTTCTGCCCGGCAACGCATCACAATCCGGGACCGTATACTCGGCCTTTGCAACAATCTCTGCCAACACCGCATTTCGCATATAAGCTCCGGCAAGCTTTGCGATGTCCTCTGCCGTTGAGTACATCTCACTATAACCATTACCGATATCAAGGCCAATCGCATTATCTACATGCGTCTCACTTAGACCCAGCTCCTGCGCCTTTTCATTCATATATACAATGAACTGCTTTACACTTCCTGCTGCACCGGCCGCAATCGTATCCGCTGCATCTGCACAGGAGGATATCATCAGCATATTCATCCACACTTCCATCGGCAGTGTCATGCCCGGCACTGCACCGTATGAATACGCGTCATACGGAATCGCATCCAGCACTTCCTTCTTCGAGGTCAGAGGATTCGCCATATCCTTATAGTCAAGTGCCGTCAAAGCCGTCAGCATCTTAATCGTACTTGCAGGATAAATCCGCTTACCGGAATCCTTCGAGAGCAATACTTCTCCGGTCTTATAATCCGTAATGACAAAAGTATCACCGGTAAATGCCGGAACCTCTGCGTAATCTCCATCCTTCTCATAATAGCCCAGAATCGGAGTCGGTGTAATCGTCGGGGTCGGACTTGGTGTCGGCGTATTGGTCGGACTCGGACTTGGCGTTGGGCTTGGAGTCGCCGCTACCGTCGGTGTTGCAGACGGAAGCTCATTCCACTCCTCTGCTTCATCGCCCCACAGCTCCGGGCTCTCTGTTTCCCATTGGGAAGTTCCCCACTGCGGTATCACTGTCGGTGCTGTTTCCTGTTCCGGATTGACCGGTTGTTCCGGCAACGGCGTTGCCGGAGCTGCACCAAGGAATCCCGGTACATGTTCAGCCGTCTTTAAGAACTGCTTCGATACCTCTGTTACCTGTAGTCTGGAAAATGAACAACCCGGCACCAAAAGCAGCAGCAAAAACAGAAGCAGAGCGTAGTACCCTCTTGTCTGTTTCAGCCTCGCCTTTTCACTTCTTTTATCCGCTTTATAGCTCATATAAAAGTTCTCCGTATGTAGGAATCGGCCAGAGTTCTCTGTCAACGATCGTCTCCAGCATGTCAACGGGTTTTCTTAACTTCTTCATTGCCGGCATTACCTCACTGCAGTAATACCTTGCTCTTGTCTCTCCGTGCGGCTGCTTCTTTGCCTCAGCCACGGCATCCTTCAGTGCCTGCAGTGCCTCAGCCGCTTCCTTCAAAAGACCGTTGGTCTTAGAAAGCAGTTCCTTCTGTACATTCACGTCCGCATCCGGCATCGCCTGCAGAATCGCATTGATGTTGTTCGCAAGAATCGTAGAATAATGTATCGCCGCCGGAATGAACTGTTCCGATGCCATCTTAATCATGGTACCGGCTTCGATATTCACTTCCTTGGTATATATCTCATAGTAAATCTCCGAACGGGAGCGAAGCTCAACGCGGGATAATACGCCTTCTTTTTCGAACAGCTTGATTGCTTTTCCGGTCGTCCATGCCGGAATCGCATCCACCATGGACGGAAGCTCCTGCAAGCCTCGTGCCTTTGCTTCCGCACGCCACTCTTCGGAATATCCGTTGCCGTTGAAGATGATGCGCTGATGCTCTCTTACGGTACGTGCAATCAGCTGCTGTACTGCCGCTTCTCTGTCTTCTGCCTTCTCGAGCTCATCTGCCATCTCATTCAGCGCTTCTGCGAGGATGGTGTTCAGTACCGTGTTCGTATCAGCGATGGACATCGAAGCGCCAACGCTGCGGAATTCGAACTTATTACCGGTAAATGCTACCGGCGAAGTACGGTTACGGTCAGTAACGTCCTTCTTTATCTCCGGAAGCGAATGTACACCGACATTGATGAGTCCGCCCTTCTTCGAGCTCGTTGCCTCACCGTTCTCTACCAACTGCATCAGGATATCCTCGAGCTGTTCGCCAAGGAAGATTGAGATAATCGCCGGCGGTGCTTCTGTCTCACCGAGACGGTAATCATTACCCGGAGTAGCAGCCGACAGACGGAGCAGATCCGCATGACGGTCAATTGCCTTTAACACTGCCGCAAGGAACAGTAAGAACTGCGGATTCTCGTGCGGCTTCTTGCCCGGCTTGAACAGATTCTCACCGGTATCGGTCACCAGAGACCAATTGTTGTGCTTACCGGAACCACTAATACCGGCAAACGGCTTCTCATGTAACAGACAGGTCATGCCGTGACGAATGGCAACCTTCTTCATAACCTCCATCACCAGCTGGTTGTGATCGCAGGCGATATTCGCCGTCGTATACATCGGAACCAGCTCGTGCTGTGCCGGAGCCGCTTCGTTGTGCTGGGTCTTTGCTAAAATACCCAGTTTCCAGAGCTCCGTGTTAATCTCCTTCATATAAGAGGCAACACGCTCCTTGATGCAGCCGAAATAATGGTCATCCAACTCCTGTCCCTTCGGCGGGTTCGCGCCGAACAGGGTGTGTCCGGTATAAATCAAATCGTCTCTCTTTAAGTATTGTTGACGGTCCACCAGGAAATATTCCTGCTCTGCGCCGACGCAACACTTCACAGACTTCACTTCTGTCTTACCGAGCAAATGCAGTATACGCACTGCAGCGCGGTCTATCACTTCCATAGAACGAAGCAACGGGGTCTTCTTATCCAGTGCCTCACCGGTATAAGAGCAGAACGCAGTCGGGATACAGAGCGTAACCCCTGCCGCATCCTCGCGTAAGAACGCCGGAGAAGTACAATCCCATGCCGTATAGCCACGCGCCTCGAAGGTTGCACGGAGCCCGCCGGACGGGAAAGAAGAGGCATCCGGTTCGCCCTTAATCAACTCTTTTCCGGAGAATTCCATCGTAATCTTGCCACCGGCAGCCGGTGTGATGAACGAATCGTGTTTCTCAGCTGTAAATCCGGTCATTGGCTGGAACCAGTGGGAATAGTGCGTAGCCCCACGCTCAATCGCCCATTCCTT
>JAZSIB010000226.1:0-2585 GCA_045533585.1 Lachnospiraceae bacterium
TGGCTAAGACATTTGTCTTCCTAAGACCGCTTGGCCTCCGACTTCCGGACCAGAACATCTTTGTAATCATACGAGATTTCCTGTTCCCAGTAAGTGCCGGCAAACTGCTTGCTGCCACCGGCATACACACCCTCGTCCTCCATGTACACCGCCATTGCCGTGCCGAGCACGGTGCCGAGACCACTTACGATAAACAGAAGAATTGCAATGATTTTTACAAACAAACTACTTTTTATACGTTTCATCCCTGACCTCCTGAAGTTTATACCCCTGTCCCCAAACGACCTTAATGTAGCGTGGCTCTGCCGGATTGATCTCAATCTTTTCCCGCAGATGGCGGATATGTACGGCAACCGTTCCTTCTGCGCCGATGGCGGTATCGTTCCACACCTTGTTATATATCTGTGTGGAAGAAAACACCTTACCCGGATGCTTCATCATGAGCTTCAGTATCTCATACTCCGTCGGAGTCAGATTGACCGGTTCCCCATCCAGTGTCACCGTCTTTGCCTCATCATCGAGGCAGATGCCGCCGATGACTATCTGTGTTTCACGCTTTATCACGCCTCCCAGATTCATATAGCGTCTGAGCTGTGCCTTCACACGGGCAATGAGTTCTACCGGAATGAACGGTTTCGTCACATAATCATCCGCACCGACGGTAAGTCCGAGTACCTTATCGGTATCCTCGCCCTTTGCCGTCAGAAGAATCACCGGCGTATTGGTATGTTCACGAATCTTTGCCATCGCCGTGATTCCGTCCATAACCGGCATCATAATATCCATCAGTACCAGATGAATCTCCTGCCGTTTCATCACTTCGATCGCCTCTTCTCCGTTATACGCCTCGAAGACTTCGTACCCTTCTGCCTGCAGATAGATACGGAGCGCAGACACGATATCTTTTTCGTCATCACATACCAATATGCTCGCCATGATTCTCTTCTTCCTCTTCCATTTGTTACAAGGTTAATAATCTGACTACCTCGTAGCCATGACTTCATTATAGTCAATCAATTTTTAACATAAAATAAGGGAAATACTTAAGATTTCTTTAAGATAGAATCATCCAGAAGAATGGTGAATGGTCCGTCATTCAAGAGACTTACCTTCATGTCCGCACCGAACTCTCCGGTTTCCACCTTTAATCCGCTCTCGCGGCATTTCTCGACAAAATACTCATACAGTTCGTTTGCCATCGCAGGCGCACCTGCATTGATAAAGCTCGGACGATTCCCGTGCGCACAGTCTGCGTACAGTGTAAACTGGGAAATCACCAACAATTCTCCGTTTACCTGTGCCAGAGATAGATTGGTCTTACCGTTCTCATCTTCAAAGATGCGAAGCTTCAGGAGCTTATCCACAAGCTTATCTGCAATCTCTCTGGTATCTTCTGCTCCGACTCCGAGCAGCACTAAGAATCCTTTTCCTATTTTTCCTTTACAAACGCCGTCAATCGTAACGCTTGCTTCGGTTACACGCTGAATTACAAGTTTCATAATTTCCTCCGTTATTCATTGGATTTTGCTGTTGGCGTTTCCGCATTTACAAACGAAACAGGGATTTGACAAGCATATCAACACACTGGTAAAACCGACAGGTTCGACTAGTCGTTTTAACAGTGCATTTTGTGATATTGTTGTGTCAAATCCCATCACTTTCAGTTGGTAAAAATGCGGAAACGCAAAAATCTCACTGCAGTTTACGTTCAATAATATATCGCTGTAACTTATCAATCTTCTCGTGTGATGCCTGTTCCAGTTCACGAAGCGGAAAAGGAATTCCTAATGCATCGTATTTCTCAATGCACAGATTCCGGTATGGCAGCAGTTCTACCTTCTTCACGCAAGAAAACTCCCCTATCAGCTCTGCCAGTGCGTCCATTGCCTCTGTTGTATCGTTGCGTCCCGGCACAATAACCTGACGGATTATCGTATCTACGCGTGCGTCATCAAGCTGCTGCAGGAACACCATCGTCTTGATAAGACTTCCGTTGGTATACTTCTGATAGTCTGCTTCATTTGTATATTTTACATCCAGAAGGCATAGGTCGGTAAGTTCCAACAGTTCTTTTTTTGCCGGCACACTCCCCGCTGTGTCAAGCGCTGTATGGAAACCCAGCCGCTTACATTCACGGAACAGTTCAATTACAAAGTCCTGCTGACAGAGTGCCTCACCACCGGAGACAGTAATTCCGGGTGTTTTTCCGTAATAACTTCGGTAACGGTTGGCACGCTGTGCCAGTTCTGCACTGTCAATCAACAGTTCTGCACCGTCATGCGCCCAGGTATCCGGGTTATGGCAGTAGTCGCAACGCAGGTTGCATCCCTGCAGGAACACAACAAACCGTACTCCCGGCCCATCTACCGTCCCCATCGTCTGGATGGAATGCACCCGCCCAATCATAAGCTGCCATGGAAGGTTCTGCTGATGACTTCCTTCTGCTGTTCCTTCGAAAGCTTATGGAAGTTTACGGCATCACCGCAACCACGGATGGTCAGATTCGGATACTTGGTCGGATCTTCGTATGCCTCCATCAGTTGCTCGCGGTTCATTACATTTACATTGATATGATGTGCATGGTT
>JAZSIB010000111.1:0-3691 GCA_045533585.1 Lachnospiraceae bacterium
GCAAGGTTACCTGCACCGTCTACGTAAAACGAACCGTCACGGGTAAAGAATGTTTCTGTTGCATTGCTTACAATGAAGAAAGAATCGCCTGTGATTCGGATGTCAAACGGGTTATTGGTTGTCTGTGAAGCACCCTCTGTAGTGATTGCTGTGTTGATGGCTCCCATCTTAACACCAAGACCGATCTGTCTTGCATTGATACCTGCGGTACCTGTAAGGGCATTGGCACCGGATGCGTTCTGTGTTGTCTGGTACATTAATTCACTGAATGTAACGGACTGTGATTTGTATGCTACTGTATTTACGTTAGCGATGTTATTACCGATAACGTCCATCTTTGTCTGATGGGTTTTTAATCCGGCAACGCCGGAGTACATTGATCTCATCATAATGAATGACCTCCTGTTATACGGGGAGTGGTTTGTTCCGTCTGTCAGTCAGGAACTTAAGCCTCCTAAAGGTCCGGCTATACGATAACTGCCCCGTCTATATTTGTGAAAATGTTTTCGCTTGTTTCGCTCTGGTCCATTGCCGTTACGACCGTATTACTCGGTACATTAACGATGAATGCCAGTTTGTCGATTAAAACCAACGAATCTTTGATTCCCTTCGCATTCGCTTTTTCCATCCCATCCTGTAACCGCATTACCTGTGAATCGGATAATTCAATATTTCTGGTACTTAAGCGGTTGGCCGCGTGTTTGGAAAACTTCAGTACACTTCCCTGTGTAAAGCTTTTACTCTTATCCTCCAGTATTTGTCCGAAGGATACTCCACTTTTTCCTCCCGGATGCTGTACTTTTTTTGCATCCTGCAAGTAAGTGTCCGTCAGCTGCTCGATGGAAAGGAATTGATTTCTTTGAATATTGAAATTATTCATATTTACCACCTTTCCCGAGCCAACCTATGCTTCTGCGGAATCATCGCCTTCTTCCGTTCCTTCACTGCCTTCTGCAGTATCGTCTGTTTCTTCGGAAGGTTTAATCACATTGTACACTTCAAGGATATCTTTAAACTTATCCATTGTTTCATCAGAAATATAATCCTTCTGGTAAGAAGTCATATTGTCGTATACACTGATTAAGGTTTCAATAGCTTCAATGTGCTTTTCACTGATCAATTCCGGTTTCGGAAGTTTGTTAAGCTCAGTTGTAAAACTGTCTGCCAGTCTTGTTGCAAGTAAGTATTCCGGATCTGCTACGGTATCAAGATCGTCAATATTGTATAACTGCTCATTTACGGAAAGATAAATCTTACCGCCCTGATATACCACATAATCAACCTGTCCTTCCGGATATGTTGTCTTGCCGCTACTGTCTGTTACATTCATAAATACATACTGTCCAACAAGTGCGTTAGCTCTTGACATATCCATGGATGCACTTACATTCTGCATTTCCTCAAGTTCTGAGAATGTTGCAAGCTGTGAAATATATTCGGTATTGGATGTCGGCTCTAATGGATCCTGGTATTTCATCTGTGCCACAAGAAGCTGTAAAAAAGCATCTTTATCAAGTGCTCCGCCGGCTTTTTCTGCCGCTGCCTTGATTTGCTCCGATGCCGGTGTTGACTGATTGGTAATTACACCATCAACAACATTTGCAAATACTCCCATCTGCTCTCCTTTCTATACGGTATAATCAACCGTATTTCCGTTTTCTCTCATCATTTCCGCTACGATGCGGTCTTCGTCCGATAACTCTTCTTCCAAGTTATCTGTTGTTAAATCTGAAAGAGTAATTCTTCTGGAACCTCTCTTCTTTTCCGGTGTCTGCTCGCCCGCCTGGCTCTCATCACCGTTCAAATTCTGTTCGAATGCGTGGCTGGCAACGGTTACTTCCACTGCCTCTACTCTAACACCCTGCTGTGCAAAGTTTTCTTTGAGTGTAATCAACTGGGATTCCAGTGCTGCTCTTACCGCTTCGTTTTCAGTTGTGAAAACAGCTGTTACAACACCTTCCTTAGCCGCAATCTGGATTCTTAAGTTACCAAGGGACGCCGGATGAAGCTGTAACTCCATTTCTGTCATATCCTGTGTCTGAATCACATGAATTGCATCTTGAATCTGGTTCATAATGGATTCGGTTGTTGTCGTGTAAGATGATGTCACTGCATCTGTTTTTGCCACTGCCTGCTCTAACCTCTCTGCAACTGTCTGTGCGAAATTCATCTGCTGATTATTTGCACTGTCATTTGCTGCGCCCTGACGGTTATCTCTTGTTTCTTTCGGAACGCTCTGCACCTCAGTCGCATTGCTGTTTTCCAATGTCACTGCCAATTCATCGGCTGTTACCGCATCCGACGGATTAGCATTTGTATAAACAACATCTTCCTCCGCTACCGGATTGTGCTCTGCCATTTTGGCCATTGCTTCCTGAATCTCTGCAAAACTCATACCGCTTGTTTCTGACATACCTGCAAGAAGTTCTTCAGCCTTTGCCGTAATCTCCTGTACATTGGCAAATACTTCTTCATTTGTCATTACCGATAATTCGTCTGCGCCCTCTGTTAAAGCAACCACGAGTGCCGGAATATTCTCAGCATTTAAAAGGTCCTGTGCCTTTAACCCAAGTTCTTCAAGTGCGTTCTGTATATCCTGTGGTGTCACATTCATCACTTCCGCAATCTTGGTTAAAAGTTCTTCGGTTGCTTCTTCCACCTCTTCCTCGGAAAGGACTTTATCGGTTTTTTCCATATCGATTTCATCCGTTTTTTCCTTGGTTGCTTCCTGCACATCATTTGTTTCTGCATTCTTTTCTGCTTCGTTCACTTCCTCGGAATTATTTACTTTCCGCGGTTCTTCTGTTTTGGCTGTCGCTACATTTGCCTCTGATTTGGTTTCTGCCTGCGAAGCAAAAATCTGTGAAAACGAATCATTCTGTCCGTTTTTTACATTAGAGGCCGCATTCTGTGCATTACCAAACAGGTTAATCTGTGATACTGCTGATGTGGTCATTTAACATCCTCCTTTCTTCATTTTTCAAGGTTCATTCTCACTTGCGTGATATAAAAAAGGCAGACATTGCGTTTTTGTCTGCCCATTTTCCGTAAATAGAATTGGACAGTCACTGCCTTCTAACTATTTATCG
This sequence comes from Lachnospiraceae bacterium, assembly GCA_045533585.1. Classification (GTDB taxonomy): domain Bacteria; phylum Bacillota; class Clostridia; order Lachnospirales; family Lachnospiraceae; genus SZUA-448. Next base: position 3,090 of record JAZSIB010000111.1, read on the forward strand.
GATTATTCTCTTGTTTTCTTAAGGGAAAAAGCACATTTTGTGCAAGTTTTTTCATATTTTTTACAATAATATACAAACCGGTTTTTTAGGAATCCGGTTCCATGATTTTGGTGATTTTGGCTGCAACATCCGGATCCATCACTCCCAATATCTTTCCTCTGGAATCCGGCTCCATTTCGCCTAAAATTCTCGCCGCCAAATCCAAATCATTTGTCATCGCTTCAAAGATTCCTGCCGCTTCCTTCGACTTCATCTCTGAGTATGCCTGTGCATAATCCTGCACCTCTTTGCTCTCTTCTACCTGGGCAACCACCTGCTTATACAGCACTTCTGCAGTTGCAGGGTCCATTGCCTCATAATACTTCTGGTATTCTTCCACGCCCGGACCGTTTTCCGCGTACACTACTTCATTGTAGAATTCCGTCTTGATACGTTCAAATTCTACCTGCATATCTTCAAAGGTTTCCAGACGTTTGATTTCTTCCTCCAATGCCAGAATTCTCTCATTCTTGGCATTCAATTCTTCCTGATAATCAATCAATTCGTCTTCCAAATCACGGATATCGCTTACCGCCTCCTCAAGAGCCGTATATCCCGCCAAG
>JAZSIB010000039.1:0-3703 GCA_045533585.1 Lachnospiraceae bacterium
CTTGGCGGCAAGGGTGGCGATGGTGCTACCAAAGCAGTATCGCCGGAAGTTGAGCTGAACAAATATGTACAGTTACGAGGCGTGTCTGCATACGCAAATTATGTTACTGTATTCTATCAGATACAGGACCTACAAAATAAGCTTGGTCTTGTGTATGTCGAGATTACGGATCCGAACAATGGCGATGCAGTTGTTGCAAATGTCGGACTGTCAAATGCGGAGGAAGAACGTAATATCTATGGTTTGAAGCCGGATACCTATTATGATGTCAGAATCGGTTACATCGGAGAAACCGGTGAAAGCGTGATGAACAGTGTCCGTGTGAAGACGAAGAAGATATCTTCCGATATTGTAATTAACACAATTAACGAGTTAGAAGGCACCATTAATTGTACGGTATATTTGGATCAGAATTATCGTTTGGAGTCTGCAACACTTGAGCTGCTGGAGATGACTAACGGGACGAGTCTTTATACATACAGTATTGATATTGAAGCGGCATCTCGTATTAATGGATGGGATGTTACGATTCCCGGCATGCCGCCGGATACAGAACTCCTGTTACGTGTGATAAGTGCCGTGTATGACGGACAGGATGTAGACCTGGGTATCGCAAAACGAGTGAAGCTGAGCAGCCGTCCGGAAGTGGAGAGCGGAGACGATGACGATGATAATACCGGTGGCGGTGACGATGATGATACCGGAAGCGGAACCAGTAGTAGTGCAGTTTCCGGAGCAGCAATCGCGGTAATTCCATCGGTAAATCAGACTCCGGTGGTAGATAACAGTCAGATACCGGCAACAGATCCGAATCCGACGCAGGAACCGGTGGTAGATAACAGTCAGGAACCGGCAGCAGATCCGAATCTGACGCAGGAATCGGTGGTAGATAACAGTCAGGAACCGGCAGCGGACCCGGAAGTGACGCAGGATCCGGTGATAGACAATAGTCAAGACCCGCCAACCGGGTCGGATACACCGTAGGTAAGTAGTATTTCGTGAAAATATATTGTTCTCAATATGGGAGGAAATTATGGAACAGATTATTGCAACAACACTTTCATCAATCGGCTGGATGATCGGTCTTGCTTTCTTAGGCGCCGGCATCGGTCTTGGTATCTTAGGTTCTAAGGTAGCAGAAGCAGTAGGACGTAACCCGGAAACAAAAGCAGATATTGTGCAGTCTGTCATGGTAATCGCAATCGTAATTGCAGTATTGCTACTGTTACTGTTCGGACTGGTATTCCTGCTTCTTTACTTTAATCCGTTGATTATTCAGTTCTGATACTAATAGACAACAGAGGGAAACATATGACCGGAATGATGATAATAACGTTGATTGTATCGCTGCTTGCCTGCGGAGCTGTATTTATCGTAGTGGATTCGTTGGCAAACGGCGTCATGAAACGTATGAAAAAAGAAGTTTTCCGCTATATCAAGCAGTATAACGAGCAGATGCAGGAGGGTACCGGACAGCAGGGAGCAGTGACTGTTTCCGCTGTTGCAGGGGCAGATACTCTGCCGGATCGAGAAGAAAATCTGGCAATTCCGTTTGTTCCGAAGGCGCAGCCGATGCAGAAAAGAGACTTTTTCCAAGACTATCGCAAGTTGCGTGAAAGCTTCCCTGTGTCGAAGGAGCAGGTGATCGCGCAGATTCCGCCGCAGGAGGAGTTGGTCGGAGTACGGTACCATCTGGTGTGCAGTATTCTGGACAAATTGTCCTTTGACAATTTGTACGAAATCAGCTGTCTGTCAGAGGAAAAGCAGTTGGTTGTGCTGGATGAGATTTTGGACGAAGCGGAAAAGACAATCTTTTCTGAATACAGGGAAGCGGAAAACCGCAGCTTTGATTGTGCCAAATTCTATACTTATCTGAAGAATAAGAAGGCAGAGTATGACGACACCATCTACTGTTTTGTAGGAACGGAAGATGGTGCGGATGGCAGTACAGACGGACGCGTAAAGTCGTGTGCAGATCAGGCAGTATTAGAGGGTTTTCAGCTGTTGCACGGGGGATATTTGTACGATTATGGTGTGCGCAGCTCGGAATTAAGGTAGCAGAATACAGATAAAGGAATGGGATAGCGATGAGTCAACAGATTGATAAGCTGGTTGAGAAAAAAGTAAAAGCGATTCAGAACGGAGAAAACGTGTACGAGATTGGCAGAGTAACCAAGGCAGAGGGTTATGTTCTGGAAGTAGACGGACTGTCCGGTGTCGGATTTTTTGAGCGTGTAAGAATTGGTGATAAGGCGGAGGGATACGTTACGGATATCCGCAGAAATTCCGTCGGTGTGGCATTGGTAAAGACCAACGGGGAGGTGTATATCGGCGATACCGTTACCAGAACACAGGAAGAGTTTACCGGATTGTTCTGTGAGGAATCGGTAGGACATATCGTGGATATGTTCGGAAAAGACCTGATGAGCGGAGAATATTACGATAAGCTGGTAGAGCTTCCGATTGAGACGAAACCGATTCCGATTATGGATCGTACTGCAGTGAAGCGACCGTTTCTGACCGGTGTGACCGGCGTTGATATGATTTATCCGATCGGTCGCGGACAGCGTCAGTTGATTCTGGGAGATAAGAAGACCGGTAAGACCCAGTTGTGTCTGGATGCCATCGTGAATCAGAAAGATGAGAAGATGTTCTGCATCTATGTTGCAGTCGGCAAGACCAAAAAGGAAGTGAAGGAGGTCTATACAGAGCTCCTGAAACGCGGTGCGATGGATAACACATTGATTCTGGCTGCTTTTAATGATGAATGTCCGCCGGTATTGCGTAACACTCCGTTCGTTGGTGTGGCGATTGCAGAGTATATCATGATGAAGTACGCAATAGATGTCTGCGTGGTGATTGATGACCTGAAGAAGCATGCAGATGTCTGCCGAGAGATTGCGCTGTTAACCGGTAAGGTTCCGGGACGTGATGCGTATCCTTCGGATATTTTCTATACGCACGCAAGTCTGTTGGAGCACGGATGTCAGCATAAGAACGGTGGTTCGGTGACGATTCTTCCGATTGTTGAGACAAAGAGCGGTGATATCACCGAGTACATAGCAAGTAATGTAATCTCCATCACAGACGGACAGATTGTATTGTCGCAGAAGAATTTTGAAAAAGGCTTCAAACCGGCGATTGATTATGGCTTGTCTGTATCACGTCTGGGCGGCGCAGTACAGACAGCAACCATGAAGAAGGTCGGTGCGACGGTACGTAGGGAGCTGTTATCCTATCTGGAATCCTGTGAAATCTATGAACTTGCAAATATGGATGAGATGGGGCCGGAATTAAAGAAGCGTATGGAAACCGGTAAGAAGGTTCGCAATCTGTTGAAGCAGTACAAGTTTTCACCCCTTACGCAGCAGGAGATGCTGGGAATGTTTGACGGCTTGTTTGATTAACGGAAGGGAGTAAGACAGTGAAAGAGAAGAAAATCGTTAAAGTAATGAATTTTCATTCCCTGATTCGCGTAGATGCTTCCCGAAGACAAGCGACCAAATACATGCGGCTGGAACAAGAAGTCTCAGACATCATTGATATGATCATAAACAACCGTAACTTCATTCTGGACAAGACAATATTTAAGATTGATGAGAATGCACCGGCGCTTCACATATATCTGGGAAGCGACTATGGATTTTGCGGCAGCATCAATTTTACGATTAACCGCATGATTGAAGAGCAGAAAGACGGAGAT
>JAZSIB010000072.1:0-9414 GCA_045533585.1 Lachnospiraceae bacterium
ATATATAATAACATCCGGAAAAGAATAAACATACTGACAATATTCCTGCAGCAATGATAGAAAATCGCTTCATATACTCCTCCTTTATTTCAGAGTATTGACCGATTTTCCTCAAACCAACCATTTATTTCATTAATTTTAATTTTTTACACAAGCGATAGATTCTTGCTCCCATTGGGTATTCAAGCAGTTCTTCCTTTGTGAGTGTATGCAGTAAAAACAACAATACAAAATAGCTTCCAACTGCTATCATCATCGCGATAATTGTGGAAATCAGATTACTGGTACTCAGATAATACATCCCCTTATAGGAAAAGAAGGTTATAATTCCCATAATAACTGCAGCAACAGCAGGCAGCACAAATGTTGTTTTTATCTCCTGACGATATCCTGCAGTACTCTGTATAGAAATCCAATTCAGTATACATACAATAAAAGCAAAACTTACATTGCCGATTACCATCGCATACACACTTAACTGCAGTACATACAGCATAAAATACAACAAACCAATATGAATCACCAGAGACACGGCAGCATGAATTACCGGAGTTCTTAATTTGCCAAGCCCCTGAAGAATACCGTTTGTCATGGTCGAATATGCAAAAAAGATGATTGCAACGGAACCGATCCGAAGCAGATTCCCACTCAAAATAGTATTATCCTTATACAAAAGCGCAATCAACTGAGGTCCCAAAACTCCCATTCCTACAGCAGCCGGAATGGCAATAATCATATTCATCTTGATGGACGAATGTATTTTCCGCTTAATATCCAGAACATTTCTTTCCTGGTATGACGCTGTCAATGCCGGCACAATTGCTGCGCTCAGCGCAGAGGCAATTGCTACGGGAACATTAGTTAACTGTCTGTACTTATTGGTGTAGGCCTCCTGCAGGATTGCACTTTGACTTTCTTCTACACCACAGGATTCCATAAAATTTCCGAATATACCAATATCAAGAACACCGCTAATCTGATATACGGTTTGACTTAATATAATCGGCAATAATGTCAATACAATCGCCTTCAGAAGTTCAAAAGAAGACTCGGCTTTTGAATTAACATCCATGGCTTCTTTCCGCTTAATATAGCCTTTATTAAGATAAAATACAAAACCAAGGAAAAACGCGCCAGCAACCGCACCACAGAGTGTTCCAAGCGTACCACCTGCTGCACCTCTTGCAGCCTGTGTCTCATTACTTTGAAATACCTTCATCAAAAGATATGCTGCCAGAATGCTGATAACGGCATTCACAATCTGCTCTATTATCTGGGAGACTGCAGTCGGCACCATTGTCCTTCTTCCTTGAAAATACCCCCTAAGCACACCTAAGACTGCAACTACAAACAAAGTAGGTGCTAACACACGGAGCGGATACTTTGCACTGGGATATCCGGTCAGTTCTGCAAAAAAACCTGCTCCAAACCAAATAATCAGTGAGGCTGCTCCACCGGTAACTGTAGCGAACAACAGCGTCAGTCTGAATATTCTGTTTGAAGTCCGATATTCTTTATTTTGTTCTCTCGCTGATATCAACTTTGAAAGTGCAAGCGGAATACTCAAGGAAGACAAAATCAACACAATACTGTATATTTCATATGCAGTATTGTAATAAGCCATCCCTTCCCGTCCAATCATTGTGGTCATCGGTATTTTATATAACATACCGATAATTCTGGTGATAATAGACGCAATTGCCAGAATACTACCTTGCACCAAATATTGATTTTTTCTTTGTTCCATAACTTATCCGCTCTTTACTCAAATATTACTCCACCACGATAATCATCCGGATATACTGCTATATAAGTCTTTCCTTCATTGATTATAAGTTCATTTCCGGCTTTATCATAATAGTGACACTCATGGGCTGTTTCGTTTCTCTTCCATACGATTGGAATTGCTTTTCCGTTAGTAATATAATATCCGTCACCTTCTGCATTATCTAACTCTAACGTCAGATAACCATTGCCGATTTCCGTATGTTTCACATACTGTACGATAATATTTTTGAAGGTAAGCGGCTGGTCATTGTTGGCATCTTTATGCAATACACCAAACTGATATCTGATATATTCACCACTTTCTTTATCATAGACAAGATACGGTCTTACAGACTGTGAAAACTGTATCGTAACTTTATTGGCATCCGTTCCGCCTTCCGGAGTTGTATCCTCTTCATAGAAATTAAAACATTTTTCTCTCTCCGGTTTCCATTCCGTACGCAACTTGGAATGAAACACCTCATTCAACATCACGGACAGATTCAGGAACACATTATGCGGAGCCTGAATTTTTTCATCTCTTGAAAATGCCTGATTGCCCAATCCGCCCTTAATTCCGTCAACCTCATCTACCTGTTCTTCTTTAATCTGGTCCGTCGCATAGGATGTGCCGCCGAAATGTACATAGATTGCATCCAGTTCATTTGCAAAGTTTACAAAATAATGTCTTGCGCTACGCACCGAACCAATTCTTGACGAAGTATCCGTCATAGCATCCTGTGCTTCAAATACTGCCATAAATCTGGTTATTCCATACTCAACCAGTACTTCGTAAAGAATATCCGCTGCACTTAAACCGCTTTGCGGAGAAGCCACTTTAATATTGTTAATCATCATTGCGTACGGACGATATTGTGCAGTATCCTCCGGAATCCATAAACCGGTCAATCTGCTCTTTACCATGCCTTCCGGAATCACATTCTCCGGCACCTCAGTCGGTGTCGGTGCCTCTGTCATCACAGGCGCTTCGGTCAGCGTTGGTGACGGAGACGGACTCGGTGTCGGTGTTGCAGCTTGTGTAAGCGGCACAAATGTTTCATTCTCCGGCTGGTTTTCGTTCTTGCCACAGGCAATTAATCCAATGCATAAAATTACTGTCAATATAAGATATCGTTTTCGCATAACAATTCCCTACCTTTCTATCCTCTACATGCATCAGTCGCAACGGGTAATTCCTAAAAGATTTAATATTTCTTCCTGCTTGTCCTCCATTACCAGTCGCTCTTCTTCTGTCTCATGATCGTGCCCAAAAAGATGCAGCATACTGTGTACTGTTAAAAAAGCAAACTCACGAATCAAAGAATGACCATATTCTGCCGCCTGAGCCAACACATGATCAAACGATATCATGATATCGCCTAACAAGAGCTCGCCGGTATCCGGATGAAACACATCCTGCTCTTCTAATGAGTCAAAACACTCTGCTACTTCGTATTCGCACATCGGAAAAGACAAAACATCCGTGGATTTGTCGAGATTTCTGAATTCATTGTTTGTCTCGCGAATTGCTTCATCATCTGTAATCACAACAGATACTTCCACCTCATAGGGGCAGTTCACATGCTCGATACAAAAAGCAATTACTTTTCTTAAAAGTGCTTCATAGTCAAACGGTATCTCTTTTTCCTGCTCATTTTCTATGTAGATTGTCACGCGTTACCTCTTTCTTCCTGTTTGTTTTTAATAAAACCAATGAATTCATTGGTGAACCCTTGCTTGATTTTATGGTACAGAGACATTGAAATCCCCATCGCCATAATATTACCTTTCTTCAACTGCAGATTAAAGATACTGTCAATTACTTTTTCAACTGCAACATTGGTTCCGTTCTTTTCCATGTAATGATAAATTGTTATCACATGGTTGCTCAGTAACACTATTAATTCTTCTATTGTTCCCGGTGCCTCTTTATTGTTTTGTTTCTGAATCATCCGATACAATACATCCGGAAGAATCACAGACGCACCCGGTACTTGTCTATATAATCGTTCAATATCATGATAAATCGCAGCGCAATAAACCAATTCACTGTTCGCACCAAACTTTAACGCCATCGTTCGCGCAAAATCTGCAACCTCTTTTGCCCTTGTGAAAGACTTCGGAGCATTTGTCCGCAGGTATTGCACTACTTCACATGTATCGGAGGATAGATATGACAACGAATAAGGATACTTTGACAAATCCTCTGTAACTTGCTTATCTTCTACATTATTTTTCGCCATTGAAGCATCCGTAACTTCTTCTGCAACACCTTCAACCAAACCTTCCTGTAACAATTCTTCCGCATTCTCATTGAATTGCTCTCTCAGACCTGCAGCTCTGTGTACGACAGGAATCATTGCCGCATTTATACAAATTATCACGGTTTCATAAACCATATGGGCTCTGTTCTGTCCCACAAACAATAAAACAAACTGTAACGCTGCTGCAAACAATGCTGCAACTATATCCAATTTTTTGTTTTTTCTGCCGGCTGCGACTGCACAGACAATCAAAGCATAGCTTACATGCTGTATCTCAATGCTTCCGTCCCAACCGTACCCCAGAATCACAATCACTAACAGATTAAATACGGTTACAAGACCATAACGAAAACCAAAAAATACAGAAACAGGAATTGCGATGATATACAATGCTCCGACCTTATCAACAATCTGATTCGGAAAACAAATCAGAAGACTTACCAGCAGATACATCCCTGCAACAATATAGCCTGAAAACGGCTGTTGTATCAGAACCTCTGCATTCAGAATCAGAATATAAATTAACAAAACACAAAATACACCGGATGCAATTGCAAGATAAAGCAATCTACCACCGATGTTTTGTTCAAAATAATAAAGTAGAAATATTGATACCGCACAAATAGCCGATAAAATTACAGCTAATAAAAGTACGGATCGTTTTTGCTTCGTATTCATCCGTATTTTGCTCTCCTTTTATCGGAAGAAGCCGGCTTTTTTCCTTGTGTCTTTGTCTCCGACTTTTTTTCATACTGCTCATATGCATTTACAATCTTTTGTACCAGCGGATGTCTTACCACATCCAAAGAACTCATACGGGCAATCCCAATATCATCAATCTTTTTTAACACGTTTAATGCAATATCAAGACCGGAAACTTGTCCCGACGGTAAGTCTTTCTGTGTAAGGTCTCCGGTTACCACTACCTTGGAACCAAAGCCGATACGTGTCAAAAACATCTTCATCTGTGCCGGTGTGGTATTCTGTGCTTCATCCAAAATAATAAAAGCATTGTCTAATGTTCTCCCTCGCATATAAGCAAGCGGTGCCACTTCAATCAGACCTTTTTCCATATTTTTATGAAAACTCTCTGCTCCCATAATCTGAAACAAAGCATCATACAAGGGTCTCAGATACGGATCCACTTTGCTCTGCAGATCTCCCGGCAAAAAACCGAGCTTTTCTCCGGCTTCAATCGCTGGTCGTGTCAGAATAATGCGCCCTACCTCATCATTCTTAAATGCATTGATTGCTGCCGCCATGGCAAGATATGTCTTGCCCGTACCGGCCGGACCGATTCCAAAAACAATCATCTTGTTCCGTATCAGCTCTACATAATCCTTTTGACCGATTGTTTTCGGTCGAATCGGCTTTCCGTTTATCGTATGACAGATGATGTCTTTATCTATCTCGTCAACCCGCTCCGTATTATTTTCCATCGCCAGTGCCAAAATGTAATTCACCTTCTGCTCTGTGATTTCTTCTTTTCTTTGCACGGAAGCAGACAGCTTCTTCAACACTTCTTCTGCCCGATCAACCCGTTCTGCATCACCAATCAGTTTTAACTCGTCATCCCTTGATATCATTGTAATATTCAATGAACGTTCGATAATTTTTGCAAAAGCGTCAAATTGTCCGAAAATCAACTTCTGTTCTTCTGCAGATATCGTCATTCTGCGTTCTGATATACCCATTCGGCCGTAACTCCTTCCAACTCATCCTGTACTGCCTCTGTTCTCTCCCAAAATGGTCCTTCCAAAATTACACTTCCCTGCAATCTGCAGTTGTCCTTTTCAATGCCAAGAGACACATCTTCCTTAATGATACGATACCCATCCTCCAGATAAATTTCCATCGACTCTAAAAATCTCCGGTAACACATCTCGGACAACTGTGCATTACTGTGCACTGCATCAGACTGCGTATATTCTCTACAATATATTGTATCATATGAAATCGGAAGATACAGATTCTTTGAAATCTTTAAGTTTGTCGTTTCATTTATTATATCATATCTCTCGTATGGAATACTAGGGATATACGAAAATATTTTTCGGTCAAACATCGACAACGAACAGCCTCTTTTTTGCTCTCCGGTCAATTTCGTCATCTGAAACTCCAACGGAACCTCATCTTCGTATCGGAGCTCTGTCTTGATGTTGATATCACCATCTGCATTCACCGGAACACTACCAATCAACTCATTGTTCTCATTGACGGTATGTACAACCCCTGCTATCAGAACATCACCTTTTTTGACTGTCTCACCTACCGTAACCAACGGTGTCCCATTTCTCGTAATAATCTCACTGACAATTCCGTTTTGACTTGCTACAATATCCGTATGTCCTGTCGAAACAAGTTCTCTTTTTTGAAAATTTGTCTCTCTGATCCGAATCATCATCTTACTGCCATGTATTTCTACAGAAACCCAGCCAATATCCGTGAAATTTTCCCTAACCTTCGCTTCAAGCTCCGCACAATCAATGCGGTCACTGCGAGTTCCGAACCCAATTCCCCATTCCTCCATATAATATCTCAACTGCTCGTCTGTATGAAGATGATTCCCGCTGAATTCAATCTGCCAGATAAACTTTGACAAAACAGAAATCAAAAGCAGAAAAACCATAACACCCAATACAATCCCGCTATGCCTTAAAAGATTTTTCAGTACATAATATCCACCCAGTTTTTTTTGAATTTTCGGATAACAACCGGTTTTTCTTGCAACCGGTAACAGTTTTTTATATTCCTCTCTGCTGATCTGAAACCAGCATTGTTCTTCTTTTGCACAGATTTTATACAACTGAATATCATGATTTTTTGAAATATTAATAAAGCGTTCCGGACTTGTGTTTTTTACTGATGCAATAATATAGCCACGGAGCCAAAACTGAACTTTTTTCATACTCCTTCGACCTTCCTACGAAAATTCTATCTTCAAAAACACTCCGTTTATCTTCATTTCTTCTCTCGTATAGTACTGTATCCTTAAATCATTCCCAAAAATATTAACATAATACTGTCTTGTCTGTATACGAATCACAGTATCCGAATACTCTAAAATCTTTTTATAGTTTTCCAAAAGCAATGAATTTCTCCCATGAATGCTAAGTATACTTGCTCCCGACATAATCTCATGTGGGATTGAGATTGTATCGGAAATTGTTTCGAGATAGGAAAGACGTTCCGCCTGACGTTTTCGTTGTTCTTCCTTTTCCGCACGGGCAATCATCTTTCTTTTTTGACGCTGACTCTCTCCGTGCCTGACAAAACTGCCCTTCATACTAATTAATCACCATGCTTTGTTTCATTTTACCCTAACGCTACTATATGCACATTTTTGCAAAGAAATAACAAAGAAAAAAATACCGCCAATCATTGATTGGCGGTATCTAAGATACAACATTACTTCTTGATGATAATCTCTTTTACCTTTGCAGCCTTACCGGTTCTCTCACGCAGGTAGTTCAGTTTTGCACGTCTTACCTTACCGCGACGGATAACTTCGATCCTCTCGATAGACGGGGAATGTACCGGCCAGGTCTTCTCAACACCAACACCGTTGGAGTTCTTACGTACAGTGAAAGTCTCACGTACGCCACCGTTCTGACGCTTCAGAACGATACCTTCGAATGCCTGGATTCTCTCCTTGTTACCCTCTTTAACCTTAGCATATACCTTAACGGTATCGCCTACGTTAAACTCAACGATTTCGCTTTTCAGCTGTGCATTCTCAATGCTCTTGATAATGTCGTTCATCTTAAAATCCTCCTTATATTCAGATGTTCTTACTACCTTCTGTTATATTTGGTTTGTACAACATCTGTTGTAACCGGTACAGAGGAACATCAATCTCACAAATTGGTATTATATCATGCCTATTTCAGGTCTGCAAGCATTTTCTTTTCTTTTTCGGTCAAATTCGCCTTTTCTAATAGGTCCGGACGGTTCTTAGCAGTACGAAGTACAGATTGTTCTCTTCTCCACTTCTCAATGTTTGCATGATGCCCGGACAAAAGCACCTCCGGAACCTTCTCACCCATAAACTCTTCCGGTCTGGTATACTGCGGATACTCTAACAGGTTATCCTGGAATGTCTCAAACTCAGCTGAGGTCTCGTTGTTTAACACCCCCGGAACCAAACGGGAAATACTGTCAATCAGAATCATCGCTGGAAGCTCGCCACCTGTCAGAACATAATCACCGATGGATATATAGTCTGTAACGATACGTTGCAGCACGCGCTCATCAATGCCTTCGTAATGTCCACATAGCAAAATGATATCGTCTTTCTTAGAAAGTTCTTCGGATATCTCCTGCTTAAACAAACGTCCCTGCGGTGTCAGATAAACAACGCGTGGATTCTGTAACTGATAGGTCTCCAGTATGTATTCATAACAACGATAAACCGGTGGAGCAGCCATCAGCATGCCTGCGCCGCCACCATAGGTATAATCATCTACCCGGTTGTGTTTGTTTCCGGAAAACTGCCGAATATCAACCAACTCTACATGAATATGTCCGGCCTCGATTGCACGTTTCATAATACTGGATTGCAGAACTGCCTGAAACTGTTCCGGAAATAATGTCATCACATAAAAATTCATATGCATTTCATCACTTTCAAAGAAAAATAATCAAATCAATCCCGGCATAATATGTACTTTTACCATACCTGCATTCACATCGACATCCAGTACACATTCTTTAATTACGGGAAGAAGCACTTCTTTTCCATCCTTTGTCTTTACCACATATACATCGTTGGCACCTGTCTGTAATACATCCGTAAGCGTGCCGAATTCCTCTTCTGTATCTGTAATTACCTTTGCTCCGATGATATCACAGATGTAATATTCATCCTCCTCCAAAGGTAATGCATGTTCACGGTCCACATAAAGCTCTTTGTTACGGTATTTCTCCGCTTCATTCCTGTCCGGAATCTGCTTTACTTTCAAAATCACCATATTCTTAAAATACTTAACTGATTCAATATCAAGAGAAACATAGGTTTTCCCGTTGTAGAGCCATATCGACTTCAAGTCTTCAAAACGCTCCGGTTCGTCTGTCGTCGGAAAGACCTTAACTTCTCCTCTTACACCATGCGGCGAAGTAATTACGCCGATTCTCAAATATTCATTAATCATTCTAATCCATTCCGAAGCGTATTGTCCGCGACGCTTCTGCGCTGTGAAAAACATAGGGAGTATCCAACGGATACTCCCCCGATTCCGTATTTATGTTACGGTTCATCATTTACAATCTCAACCACAACCTTCTTGTCATCCTTTGTTGCAGCAGCCTTCACAAGTGTACGGATGGATTTTGCAATACGACCCTGTTTGCCGATTACCTTACCCATATCCTCCGGTGCAACTCT
>JAZSIB010000242.1:0-3374 GCA_045533585.1 Lachnospiraceae bacterium
ATGTGAAGTATTCCGTTCCGGTGATGTTCTTCCAACGTTTATCTGAGCTGATGTCTTACCTGATTATCTGCTTTTACTGTGTGCTCGGTGCATTCCCGGTCGGTGGTGTGATTAAGTATGTCGGATATCTTGCGAGTATCACAAACAGTGTCGGTAGTTTATTTTATTGCTTCCAGGAGCTCGAAGCAAATGAAAAGTTCCTGCAGGTATACATGGATTACTTCGATATCAAGAACGACATGTATCAGGGCAGCTTATCTGTAGAAAAGCGTAGTGATAAGAAGTTTGATGTAGAGTTCAAGAATGTTAATTTCAAATATCCGGGTTCGGAACAGTACGCTCTGAAGAACATCAATCTGAATCTGAAGGTGGGCGAACGTCTTGCGGTAGTCGGCATGAACGGCAGTGGAAAGACAACCTTTATCAAGCTGCTTTGCCGCCTATATGACCCGACCGAGGGCGAGATTACGATGAATGACTTTAATATCCGCAAGTACGATTACCGCCAGTACCTTGATATCTTCTCGGTAGTATTTCAGGATTATCATCTGTTGGCGATGCCGCTTGGCAACAACGTAGCCTCCGCAGCAAGCTGGGATGCAGAGAAGGCAGAACGCCTTCTGGAAGAAGTGGGATTTGGTGAACGTTACGCTGAGATGTCGAAAAAGCTGGAGACTCCGCTCTATAAGAACTTCGACGAAGACGGTGTGAATATCTCGGGCGGTGAGGCGCAGAAGATTGCCCTTGCAAGAGCACTTTACAAGGATGCTCCGTTCATTATCTTAGATGAGCCGACGGCAGCACTTGACCCGATTGCAGAAGCAGAAATCTATGCGCGATTCGATGAAATCGTTGGTGACAAGACAGCAATCTATATCAGCCACCGCTTGTCCTCCTGCCGTTTCTGTGATAAGATTGCGGTATTCCATGAGGGTGAGATTGTACAGGTCGGCACCCACGAGGAATTGTTGCAGGATGAGAACGGGAAGTATTATGAGCTCTGGAATGCACAGGCACAGTATTACACTACTTGATATTTACGCAAAGCGGTGTGACAGCATCCGGCTTGCAGGCAGTATGTAATTCGGGGGGAAGAGAAATGTTTCGTATCGGAATCTGTGAAGATGATGCCGCACAGCGCGGTCATCTGAAAAACTGCATAGAGAAGTGGGCTGAAAAAAGACAGCAGAGGGTACAGTTGTGCGAGTTTGCCGATGCGGAACAGTTCCTGTTCGACTATGAGGACAGAATGGATTATGATCTGCTGATACTGGATATCCAGATGGGTGAGATGAACGGCATGGAGCTGGCGAAGCGAATCCGAAGGGAAGACAGGGAGGTAAAGATTGTGTTCCTGACCGGTATTAAGGATGCCGCCATCGAAGGCTATGAAGTAAGTGCGGTACGGTATCTGCTGAAACCCTTGAAGCAGGATGTGCTTGAAAGCCTATTGGATGTGATTAATACAGAGCGTAAAAGAAAGCAGGAGAACTGCTTTCTTTTCGTGCAGAATGGCGTGACCGTGCGTATGCCGTATTCACGCATCCTTTATGCGGAAGCGAATGGTCACTATCTGGTACTGATGACGGAAGGCGAGCGCTTTGAATGGAAAGCAAGCTTCTCATCGGTGGCAGAGGAGTTGGAGGCACAGGGATTCTTTCTTTTGAAGCGAGGATTGCTTGTGAATCTGGAGCATGTGGAACGGATAACGAAGACAGACTGCGTACTGGATAACAAAGAACTGCTTCCGGTTGCACGGAACCGTTACCGCGAGTTGAACGAAGCGTTTATTGCGTACTATCGAAGAAAAAATGAGTGATGCGCGTTTGGCAGATGCCGAAGCATCAGGGGACAGGTAAAGATGACAAATATATTACCATATCTGGTTATTTCTCTTAGTTGTATCCTCTTTGCAGTAGTAATTACAGCTTTCCTTGTGAAACGCAGCGAAGAGAAACGTGTGGGTGAATTTCAGGATAATATTTTGAAAAAGCAGCGTGAAGAGGTTCAGAATATCTATCAGACGATGCGTGGCTGGAGGCATGATTATCACAATCATATGCAGACCATTAAGGCGTATCTGGACCGCGGACAGGTGGACGAGACATTGGATTATCTTGACCATCTGGAGGAAGACCTTGACAGCATCGATATCGCAATCCGTACCGGCAATGTCAGTGTGGATGCTATTCTTAGCAGCAAGGTGTCCATTGCAAGCAGGAAGAACATCAAAGTGAATTACAAAGCAACGGTGCCGGAGCAACTGAAGGTAAGTGACGTGCATCTGAGCGCGATTCTCGGGAATCTTATGGATAATGCAATCGAAGCCTGCGAGAAGGTGGAAGAGGAGAAGCGCTTTATCCGCGTGTACATCGGAGTATTCAAAGGACAGTTGTATCTGTCTGTGACGAATGCCACAAACGCGACCAGACGGCGGAAACTTCAGGAGCTGATATCACAGAAGCAGGGAGAACACGGTCTCGGTCTGAAGCGAATTGACCGGATTACACAACAGTATGATGGATTTGTTAACCGGAAGAACGAACCAGGGGTGTTTGCAACGGAGGTATTGTTGCCGTTGTGATGAAACATTTTCAATGTGTATACAAGGTTAGATATAAAGTTGGGGAAAAGATTAGGCAAAGTGAAAATAATGTCGAAACAACAAGAAAAAATTGTAAATTAATTGCTTGAAACTTTTGTATAATTTTGTTAAACTATAGTTGCAGGTGAAAGATTGTGTCTATTGTTAGTAGAGGGGGATGCGAGTGGCAAATATATTTGATACTGCAAAATATATACTTGAGAAACAGGGTCCGATGTCGTCCATGAAACTTCAGAAGTTATGCTATTATTCTCAGGCATGGTCGTTGGTGTGGGATGATGTGCCGCTGTTTGAAGAGGATTTTGAGGCTTGGGCGAATGGTCCAGTTTGTCCGGAGTTGTTTTACAAAACACAGGGGAAGTTTTCCGTGTGTGCGGAGGATGAGACTGGTGGTGAGAATGACTTATCGGAACAGCAGAAGGATACGATTAATCGTGTCCTGGAGTATTACGGAAAGCATGATGCGCAGTGGCTGAGTCAGCTGACTCATATGGAAGACCCGTGGAAGCTTGCAAGAAGAGGCGTTCCGTCCGGCGTGGGTTGCAATCATATTATTACAAAAGAAAGCATGGCAATATACTATGGCGGGCTATAAGAACAGACAAATCCGTCAGAATGAAGTGCCATTAGGAAAAAGTATTGCTCAGGGTGGAAATCCTGAGCATTATTATAATGAAAATCCGGCGTGGAGCTTTTTAAGTGCGGATGCAAATATGTGGAGTTTTACGGAAGAACATGTGGGGAGTCTTTTCTGGACGGAGATTTTTCC
>JAZSIB010000166.1:0-4343 GCA_045533585.1 Lachnospiraceae bacterium
CCGGTTCAAGTCTCTCCGCATTATTTAATCTTGATTTAATAAATTCGCAAACAGTTGATTTTACTGGTTTTCCCGTGCATCCATACTAATATACGGACGTTCCGGCATAACATTGCGGTACGCCGGACGGATAATCTTACCGACATTAATCAACTCTTCAATTCGGTGCGCACTCCAGCCGGAAACTCTGGCAATTGCAAAAAGCGGTGTGTATAATTCCACCGGGAGTCCCAGCATACGGTATGCAAATCCGCTATAGAAATCTACATTGGCGCTGACACCCTTGTAGATGCTTCGCTTCTGTCCGATAACCTGCGGAGCCAGACGCTCTACTCTCTCATACAGACCGAATTCCTCGGAGCGCCCCTTCGCTTCGGAAAGCTCCTTTACAAAACCACGGAACACACGTGCACGCGGGTCCGAGATGGAGTACACCGCATGCCCCATACCATAAATCAATCCGGCATTGTCAAACGCTCTCTTCTCCAGTAGCGCAGTCAGATACGCACTGATCTCATCATCATCCTTCCAGTCCTTCACCTGCTTCTTCATATCGCGGAACATCTCAACCACCTTGATGTTCGCACCGCCGTGCTTCGGTCCCTTCAGCGAGCAAAGCGCTGCTGTCATCGCAGAGTAGGTATCTGTACCGGAGGACGTAACCACATGTGTGGTAAAGGTCGAGTTGTTACCGCCGCCGTGTTCCGCGTGCAGTACCAACGCCATATCAAGTACCCTCGCCTCTAACTCAGTAAACTGACCGTCCGGACGCAGCATATGTAAGAAATTCTCCGCCACGGACAACTCAGGCTTCGGACGGTGAATAATCAGGCTCTGTCCCTTCTTATAGTGGTTATACGCATGATATCCGTACACCGCAAGCATCGGGAATAAGGATATCAACTGCAGACACTGACGAAGCACATTGCTGAGTTCTGTATCATTGGCGTATTTATCATAGGAATGCAGTGTCAATACACTGCGCGCCAGTCCGTTCATCATATCCGAAGTGGGCGCTTTCAGAATAACATCACGGACAAAATTCTTCGGTAAGGTCTCATAACTTGCCAGAAGCCGCTTGAACTCCTCCAATTCCTCCGCATTCGGAAGCTCTGCGAACAACAGCAGATAGGTAATCTCTTCAAAGCCAAAGCGCTTCGTTGCATCCAAATCCCGGATAATCTCCTCCACATCATATCCGCGGTAGAACAGCTTACCATCACATGGTACACTCACCCCGTCCACCATCTTACTTGCACGGATTTCAGATATCTCGGTCAGACCGGTCAATACGCCCTTACCGTTCAGGTCACGAAGACCTCTCTTTACATCGTATTTCTTAAACAGTTCCAGATCAATCTGCTCTCTCTCAAAACATAACTGTGCAAGCGCCTTTACATCACTTTTCTTTCCGCTTAGATTCGTTTTCTCCATGCAATCCCTTCCTTTCTCGTGCTCATGGTGAACATACATCCTACCATAAGCCGCTTCATAAACTCTGTTCCTCCGTTACACAAGCAAAAACGCTCCCCACACTCTCACGCATTCATTTATCACTTTACAATGTTATCACAAGTATACCTTATTACAAAATGCACTGTCAATCTTTCCATCTACTTACAATTGTTAACTTTTTGTGTATTTTCTGTGACGGTCATTTTCTCTTCCACTCAACATATACTATAAAAATGAGAAAAATATGCCCGCTGCTTTCATAACAGAAAACGTTAGGCATACCACAGAACGGAGTCTATATGTTAATCCATACCGTTGCCCCCGGCGAGACCTTAACTTCCATCGCTGCCGATTACAATCTTACAGTTTCCTACCTTGAGCGAATTAACGAGCTTCCCAATCCGGAAGCACTCGTTGTCGGACAGGACATCGTTGTAGCCTATACCGACACGATTCATACAGTATCTGATGGTGATACTCTTACTTCACTGTCCGAGCGTTACGGCGTCCCTTTGCTTCTCATACTGCGCAACAACCCTGCCATCGCTGCTCGTACCCCCGCTTCAGACGGAAGTATCACTCTGTTTCCCGGCGAGAGCATCATCATCCGCTTCTCCGACCAGACGGCATCTGTCCGAAATCCCATCTCTATCATTGGCTATGCTTACCCGAATATTGACCGTGAAATCCTGCGGCAAACCTTACCGTTTCTGACTTATCTGTCCATCTTCACCTACGGATTCACCTTTGAAGGCGAACTGGTTACGGTAGATGACACAGAGTTGATTGCGCTCGCCCGTTCCTACGGAACTGCACCGATTCTCCTGTTCTCTACCCTCGGTCCGGACGGACAATTTAACAACAATCTCTCTTCTGCACTGTTCGCCAGTCCTGAACTGCAGGACCGCATCATCACTACCCTGATCAATACCATGCAGGAAAAAGGGTATTATGGACTGGATATCGACTTTGAGTTTGTCCTCCAGGAAGAAAGAGAGGCGTACATCGCCTTTGTCACAGAACTTACCGAACGTTGCAACGCTGCAGGCTTTGAGGTACTGGTAGCACTCGCACCGAAGACCTCTGCAACCCAACGAGGACTCCTCTATGAATCCCATGATTACGGCGGTCTTGCCGCAGCTGCCAACACCGTTCTTCTTATGACTTACGAATGGGGGTACACCTACGGTCCGCCGCTTGCCGTCGCACCGATTCCGAACGTACGCCGCGTACTCGACTACGCGATTACTGAAATGCCACCGGAAATCATCTTCATGGGCATCCCGAACTACGGTTATGACTGGCCACTCCCTTACGAACGTGGAGTTACCCGCGCAAGGTCACTAGGCAATGTCGAAGCAGTCGAGATTGCAGCCCGGTACGGTGCCACCATATCCTTCGACCCAGAGGCACAGGCACCATTCTTCTACTACACAGCCGAAGACGGCACCCCACATGTGGTCTGGTTCGAGAACGCCCGAAGCATCGAAGCTAAGCTGAACCTCATTGCAGAATACGGCTTCTTGGGCGCAGGGTATTGGAATGTCATGCGTTGGTTCCCTCAGAACTGGCTGGTAGTGAATCTGCTGTTCGATATCCGAACCCTGCTGCCGGTATCTTTACAGTAAACGCATACCCAAATATCGCGCCATACCTTCCGCTTAACCCGCCATATGATGCGAAATATCCCGTAATCAAAAAAATAATTGACAGCGATTCTCAGTCTATTATAATTACAATGTGTCTTGCATTAGATGCCATTGTACAGGCATATCTTCTGTTGCAATCCATATTCAAAAATATACCAGGAGGAACTTATGAAACCTTATTCCATTTCAGAACTTTACGACCTTGACCATACAATCGCAGCTCCCCTCTTTGCCACCGCAGAATACCCGTGGGAGCTCCTTCCGAAAATCAGCGCCTACATCTTAGAACTTGGCGCAACGCTCTCCGAAGAGGAATACAATCACACTTCCGATAACATCTGGATTCACAAGACTGCAAAAGTCGCTCCGACTGCCAGCCTGAACGGACCGTTAATCATCTGTAAGGACGCCGAGATTCGCCACTGTGCATTCATTCGCGGCAATGCCATCGTCGGCGAAGGTGCCGTAGTCGGCAACTCCACCGAACTCAAGAACGTTATCTTGTTCGATAAGGTACAGGTACCGCATTACAACTATGTCGGCGATTCCATCCTCGGCTTCAAGTCACACATGGGCGCAGGCTCCATCACTTCCAACGTAAAGTCCGACAAGACCCTTGTAAAGGTTACCGTAGGCAACGGCGAACGCATTGAGACCGGCTTAAAGAAGTTCGGTGCCATGCTCGGCGACAACGTAGAGGTTGGCTGTGGCTCCGTCCTCAATCCCGGTACCGTCATCGGACGTTCCAGTAACATCTATCCGCTCTCTTCTGTACGCGGATTCGTGCCTGCCAATTCCATCTATAAGAAGCAGGGAGAGGTTGCAGAAAAGCACTAAAAAAAGCCCTTGAAAGGGCTTTTTCTTATCTCAAAAATCCATTCACAATCTGTGCTTCCGCCTCTGCCTCAGTCAATCCCAAGGTCATCAGCTTCGTAATCTGCTCACCGGCAATCTTACCGATAGCTGCCTCGTGAATCAGACTTGCCTCCAAGTGGTTCGCGGTAATCTCCGGAATCGCACTCACACTGCCCTGATCCATCAGAATGGCATCACATTCCGAGTGACCCATGCAGCGGTTGTTGCCGTTAATCTTCGATACGAAGATCTGATGCGACTCATCCTTTGCCACAGAACGGGATATCAGATTCGCCTTGCACTCGTCACCGTTCATATCTACCACAAAATCCGTCTTTGCATACTGCTTTCCGTGTGTCATAATCTTCTCTTTGATAATCAGGG
>JAZSIB010000198.1:0-4994 GCA_045533585.1 Lachnospiraceae bacterium
TCCGGAGGAAGATGAAGAAGGATGTGAAATAAGAGTTAGATTCTATATGAGTATAGGTTAAGAGAGTTCCGCTTGCGGAGCTCTTTTTCTGTATATTGTTCCCATTGCAACCGTGCTTTCTCGTTCTATATCTATTAGATAACACGCCGCATCTCCATTCAGTTAGAAAAATCAGATTATACAGTGTAACGTTTTTGGTTATGCGGGGTGTTATAAGTGAAACAGTCAAAACGCTGTTTTGTTCGCGGACAATCTGAGTAAGAAGGGAGGTGCAACCCATGCCGGCAGAAACGGTGATACGTGAGTATTCCGATATGGTTTACCGGATTGCATTTGCGAGGACCGGAAACAAGGCGGATGCAGATGATATTTATCAGGAAGTGTTCTTAAGGTATATCAGGAGAAAACCGGAATTTCGCTCTGAGGAACATGCAAAAGCCTGGTTCATCAAGGTTTCCGTCAATTGTGCCAGAAAGTTTATGAGTAAGAGTCAAAGGAATGCGGAAACGGTAGGGGATTGGACCGAGACAATGTTGCAAAAGGAGGCCGATTCGAAAACACCGGAGCATGTTACAGTCGAAGATCAGTTCTTGGCAGCAGAGAGAAAGTCAGAATTGTATCGGGAATTGCAAAAGCTGGACTGTGACACCAGATTGCTGTTGCATCTTTACTATTTTGAAGAGTTAAAGACCAAAGAGATAGCAAGGGTGTTGCATAAAAATGAAGCTGCGGTGCGAGTGGCATTATCCAGAGCAAGAAGCAAGCTTCGGATTCAGGCAGAGGAAGACGGAGTGTTGGAGCTGTTACATAGTTGAACGTTTCGTACCATCATGTAAAAGCTTATTAGTGTTAGAAAGGCAAGGTGAGTATATGTTTAAGGATGAATATCAGGATTATATGAGTGAGGTAAGACCGGAGAATTCTTTGGTGGAGTCGATGGTGGAAGCACAAAGAAATCAAAGAAGCCAAAGAACGGTAAGACCGGTAAGAGCAGTCAGGGTGGCAGCAGCGGCATTGTGTGGATTGCTTGTGTTTTCCGGTGGTACAATTGCAGTAGATGCAGCGACAAATGGTGGCGTGCAGAGACTGCTCGGAATTAAAGACTCGATCAGTGTCGGTACAATAAAAACAGAGATTCTTCTGACAGAACCGGAACAAAAATACGATGTCTCTGTGGAGACTGCACCGGAAAGTGGCAGTGTTGGCGCAAAGAAAACAGAGTCTGTGATGAAAGAAGAGCAAAAAGACGATACTTCTATGGAAACGGTGGCGGAAACAGAACATAATTTGGGAATATCTGTGGAATCGAACTGGGACGAAGAAGGAAATCCTACGATGGTTGTTAAGTCAACGAATGATGTTCCGGTCTTTTCCTACTCTTTCAGCATACAGGATGGGAACGATACGTTTGGAGGCGCCTACCAGTTGATAGATTGCGTGACAGCGGGTGACTTTGCGTGGACAGTGTATGCTCGGATGGCAGGCAAATTTGACTCCATTCGGAATAATGAGGCGAAGCGTGATGAGGTTATCGCTGAGTTAGAGTGCTTGAAGCAGGAAATCGGAACTGGAACGGAGATGAAGGACGGATGTGCGATGGGTGTGCAGTTTGTGATTGATGACCTAAAAACAAATCGTGCGGATAATAGAAAAATGGTGTATATTGATGCGGTTGATCACAGCGATGCAGATGGTGACGGCAACCGGATGGAATGGGTTGGAATTTCGGTTTTGAAGATTGATTTTGATGTATGGGAGAAAGTGACAGAAGAAACCGGAAAAACGGAATTTGAGACGGAAGCGATAGCCGGTGTACCGGGAACGTATCGATTTATAATGCACTCATACGAACCATTGTCATACAATTGCGAACCGGTTTATTAAGAGAAGAAAGAAAACAGTGTGGGGACACCTGCACTGTTTTCATTATAAGAAGCTTACGCCTATTTGACTTTATAGACAAAGGGATGGAGTTGTGCTACAATTATTTAGTCAAAGCAAAAGAATTATGTAATAAGTAAGAGTGGCATATTACTGAAAATTACTTGGTATTATCTCAGATAAAATCATTTTGCAGTTAGCGAAACGATAGAAACACTTTCCGATGAAGACATACATAGCAGTGACTGCACGGGCAGCGGAAAGGCAAGGTGATTCATATGGAGATAAAATCATCTCTGAAGATTAATTCCAAGTATAAAGACCGGTTATTCTGTCTGATATTTGGGGATGAAACAAAGAAACAGAATATCATTTCGTTGTATAATGCGTTGAACGGAACGGATTATTCGGAGGACGAGGACATTAAGATTACAACCATTGATGATGCACTGTATATTAACATGAAAAATGATGTATCATTTATCATTGACAGCTACATGTCGATGTTTGAGCAGCAGAGCACCAAGAATCCGAATATGCCGTTAAGAGGATTGATGTATTTTGGGAATTTGTACGATTCCTATATAGAAAGCAACGGATTGAATATTTACGGTAAAAAGTTAATCAAAATACCGACACCGCAGTATTATGTACTGTATAATGGGACAGATGAGGAAGAAGCGGTAAAGGAGTTGAGGCTGTCGGATGCATTTGCAAAAGATTCTCCCACAGGAAAGTTTGAATGGACCGCAACCTTAATAAACTTGAATAAGGGAAAGAACGAAGAATTACTGAAGAATTGCAAGCCGCTGGAAGACTATATGTTTCTGATTAATTCCATCAGAGAGAATGAGGCGGAAGGGTTGCCGATAGAGGAAGCGATTGATAAAGCAGTGCGATTTTGCATAGAACAGGATGTGCTGAAAGAGTTTTTATTAGCTCATAGAGCGGAGGTGGTTAGCGTGTGCTTGACAGAATTTAATGAAAAGGTTTTTGTTGAAGCAATTCGCGAGGAAGGACGCGAGGAAGGACGCGAGGAAGGGCGTGAAGAAGGACGTGAAGAAGGTTTAAAGGCTCTTGTGGATACGCTGAAACAGTTGCTGCCGGATGAGGAATCAATTTATCAGAAGATAATTGAGAACGAGAATTATAAGGATGTTTTGCGTGAGGATGTTATAAAGTATATGAAACAATAATCGGTTTGTGTGAGTGATAATCAAATGAGATATAGCTTAGAGTTCCGCTTGCGGAACTCTTTTTCTTTAGATATGTGTCTGTATCTGGTTGTCGATGATACATTTTTTGACGCGAATGATATATACAGAAGAAAGCCGATTGTGATATGATACCTGTGTAGATACAAGTGTAACTAAGGGGGTAAAGTCTCAAAACTAAGCGGAAAGGAGATTGTTATGACAACAAAGGATGTTATCGGTTTAGTGATTGTTTGTGTTTTGGCAGTATTGATTATCGCAGCTTCGATTGTATTGCTGATGGGGAAGGGCGCGTGGATGATTGCAGGATACAACACCTCGTCCAAAGAAGAAAAAGAGAAGACGGACAGTGTGGCGTTGTGTAAGTTCATGGGGAAGATATTGCTGCCGATTGGTGCGTTGTTGCCATTAATTGCAGTAGGGGGAATTTGCGGGATTGCTTGGCTTGGGTGGCTCTATGTGGTGATGCTGTTTGGCTTGATTCTCTTCGCGTTGATTTATGCGAATACGAAGAAGCGTTTTCAGAAGAAGTAAAAAGATAATCCGAATTGCATTCATGTAAAATTGTGGATGAGGAGCGAACAGATGAAACAATTTGATGAGTTAAATCTTGTGCATTACTGTCATCCGGATTGTGAACCGTTGAAAAACATCATGCGTTTGCCAAGGGAAGAAGCATTTGCAATGGCGCATCAGATGGCAGAGGCACATCCTGAGACAACGGCGTTTTATCGCTTTGCTGATTTTAATAATTATTATGCATTGAGAGAAGCGCAGGACAGATATTTGTATGAGCGCTTCAAGGAACTGGGCGGAATCCCGGAAGAAGAACACCCGTTATCCTTTGTGATAGAGGGAAGCAATTATCTGAAGGAATGGTTTGGGAACGGAATGGAAGTACGGATTCCGTTATGCGAGATAGCTTCTGAACATATCAGCTTCACGGTAGGTGATAGCGGAGCAGAGTATAACAAAAACGGCAGTGTTGAACTGCTTACGAAAGAAGAACTTCAAAAGCGTATGAACCGGAGTGGAGGGTTCGAAGCATTTATGCAGGAAAACGGAAAGAATTATGTGGAAGTACAGCTTTGGGCGGATCGATACATAAAGAATTCGTAATTCGCTGTTTGTGGGGAAGAATTCTCACACTGTCTCTGATACGGTAAATTCATGAAATTCAGAGGCACGGTGGTGATAAGTGCCGGAAAGGCAGAGGAATATATGGATCAGGTTAAGATTGGAAAGTTTATCGCGCAGTTACGTCGTGAGAACGGCATGACACAGGAATCACTCGGAGAAAAGTTAGGAGTAACAAACAAGACAATTTCACGTTGGGAGACCGGCGCCTATATGCCGGACATCGAGATGTTACAGTTACTCGGTCAGAATTTCGGTGTTAGTATTAATGAGATTCTGGCAGGACAAAGATTGTCGGATGAAGAATTTCGTCAGAAGGCAGAGGAGAATGTGATTGCTGTGTCAAAGGCAAGCGCATTTTCTTTTGAAGAAAAGAAAACATATTATAAGAAAAAATGGCGCAAAGATAATCGGACATGGCTTATAGCGATGGCGGTTGTTGTAGTTGTAGTGACGATTGTCCTGCCGTTGGTAGTCGGTAAGCCGTGGTTTATCGGTACCTGTCCGATTGTGGCACTCATCTATTATGCATATATGAACAACAAGATGATGATTTATGTAGAAAACAGCATATATCAGTAGACATACCATGTCGGGTATGAGAAATACGGCATTTCTCTCGCTTTGTGTCGTGTTGGAATTACCCGAAAACGAATATATTGACGACGAAAGGAGGAACAAAACCGATGGATCAGAGAAAAATCGGCAGCTTCTTAAAGGAGCTTCGCAAAGAAAAAGGGTTCACGCAGGAGCAGTTGGCAG
>JAZSIB010000123.1:0-5670 GCA_045533585.1 Lachnospiraceae bacterium
CAGCAGGAGAAGTTCCGGCGCATCCAGCAGAAGGTGGAACATCAGCAGAATGCTGTTTCACGGCAGAACCCGCACGGGGGCCGTCTGCTGAAGAAATCCATGCATCGCATCAAGGCATATGAAGCCCGGTTCGAGAAAGAATTTGAGAACATGACCGAACGGCCGGAAACGGAGGACGCAATTTTTGTCAAGTTCGGAGAGAAGGCATATCTTCCTGCAAGCAAGGTGGTGTTGAGCTATGAGCTGGAGAAGCTGACCATCGGGGAACGGGTGCTGGCAGAGAATGTCTCGCTTCTGGTGCGAGGACCGGAGAAGGTCTGTATTATAGGAAAGAACGGTTGCGGGAAAACAACCCTGCTCCGTAAAATCGCAGAGGAACTGCAACAACGGACGGATATCAAGGTCTCGTATATGCCACAGAATTACGAAGAACTTCT
This sequence comes from Lachnospiraceae bacterium, assembly GCA_045533585.1. Classification (GTDB taxonomy): domain Bacteria; phylum Bacillota; class Clostridia; order Lachnospirales; family Lachnospiraceae; genus SZUA-448. The sequence continues at coordinate 438 of JAZSIB010000123.1, forward strand.
GGATATGGAGCAGACACCGGTGGACTTCCTTGCCGTAACTTATGATAAGGAAGAGACTTCGCGCAACCGCACCTACCTTGGCAGCATGAAATATACCGCCGACGAGATGAGTCACCGCATCGGGGACCTGTCCGGCGGGCAGAAGGCGAAGCTCTTACTGCTCAAGATGAGCATGTCAGGGAGTAATGTGCTGATACTCGACGAGCCGACGCGGAATTTCTCGCCGTTATCAAACCCGGTCATCCGGCAGATGTTACGGAGTTTTCAAGGGGCAATCCTTACGGTATCACACGACAGAAAGTATATTGCGGAAGTGGCGGATACGGTGTATGAGCTGACGGATGCCGGATTAATATTGCAGAAAGAAGAGTTGTGAAGATGTGCTTTTCTATAAAAAACTGCAACAGAAGAAAAGAAAATCGCTGGTGTATTTTACAAAGCTATGTTATACTATCTGACAAGTGCTGGCGTATGCAGATAGATTGTTAAAATGATTTGACAGCAAGTCTGCCTGCTTTGCAAATAAGAGAAAGGTATGGTGACGATTTATGAAAATTCAATCAGTAAACGATGCTGCTTTCAAGCAGTACGGACGTATCGTTGACGGATACGATTATGCAGAACTTATTGATGTATTGGTTAAGACCACGGACGCTACCGATAGCGTAGTATATCTTCCGTCGGTTGCACAGTTAGAAGCAACTCCTTGCTTCAAGCAGATGCAGGACAATGTTTACGGCGGTATGCCGATTCAGATTGGCTTCTGTAACGGAACCAACTCCCTGTTGAACTGTGTTGAGTACCACAGAGACAGCGAGATCAACATCCCGGCTGACGAAGTTATCTTCCTTCTTGCAAGACAGCAGGATATCGTTGACGGCAAGCTGGATACCTCCAAGGTAGAAGCATTCCGTTGCCCGGCAGGTGTAGCAGTTGAGTTCTATGCAACCACGCTTCACTATGCACCGTGCAGCGCGAGCAAGGGAGCAACCTTCCGTGTAGCAGTAGTACTTCCGAAGGATACTAACACAGATATGCCGAAAATCGAAGTTAAGAACTTCGAAGATAAGCTTCTCTGGGCTCGCAACAAGTGGCTCATCGCTCATCCGGATACTTCCGAAGCAAAGCAGGGCGCATTTGTTGGTCTGACCGGCGAGAATATTGATATTTTTGCATAAGTAAGATTTAAGGAAAATACATAAGGGTAACATTATAAGGATGTCTGTAATTGAGCAGACATCCTTTTCGTTTTACAGAAGTCTGGAACAAAGTAAAAAGACAAGAAAGATATAAGATAACCGTTAAGGTGGTGCAAACTGCGCTATTTAGCGGAATTTTTCGAAAAACAGAGAAAATTTCTTCGCGTGTTGTGAAGAAATGGAATGGAAAAACACACAAAAACTGAAATAGTAAAGCAAAAAACGACATGGAAAAAGCAAGTTTTCACATTTACTCTTGCGGTCAAGAGGAATAGAGTAACAGTAATCAAACAATTTGCGCTGAGAACGTCGCAAATATTTTTAACAAATTAAGTTCTCAGAATGAGAGGCAAGTATGAAAACAGCACAGAGATCTAAGATGAAGTGGCTGTGGGAGAACATGAAGGGGTACCGCGCGCTTTACTTCGTCTGTATTTTCGGAACAATTGTATATAACGTAATGCATCTGGCTGTACCTTATGTTACACAGCTTCTTGTAGATACGTTCCTGAGCGGAGATGATGCTGCGTACAACCTGGAGACAAAGCAGCCGTATCTGATTCAGCTGTTGGTGGCGATGATTGTGCTGACCTTAATCCGTACCGGTGTTGTATATGCGGTATGTATGGGTGTTGAGCATGTATCCCAGAAGGTTTTGTATCGTGTACGTACTTATCTTTTTGACAAGATTGAGCGTCAGGACATGAAGTTCTACAGCACTTATCGTACCGGTGATTTGATGACACGTCTGACCGGTGACCTGGATGCAGTACGTCACATGATTGCATGGGTATGGCGTGCAATTATCGAAGCATTGGCATTGTTTGGCGCAACGGCGGTGTACTTCTTCTACATGGAGTGGAGACTGGCATTATCGCTTCTTGCGATATCCCCGTTTATTTTCCTGATTGTTATCCTGTTCCGTAACAAGGTAGCGCCGAGACACAAAATCCTGCGTGAAAAGTTTGCTCAGATGAATACGGCTGCACAGGAGAACATCTCCGGTAACCGTGTGGTAAAAGCATTTGCAAGAGAAGATTATGAGATAGCAAAATTCGAAGAGTGCAACAATGAATACTCTGCAACCAATAAGAAGACGGCGATGACCTGGCTGACCTATTTCCCGTATGTGGAAACTCTGGCGAACCTGATGCCGGTTGTACTTCTGGTGGTTGGTGGTATCTTCATCATCAACGACTGGGGCGTTACCATGGGTGAGTATGTAGCATTCTCCGGTCTGATCTGGGCAATCACGAACCCGATGCGTATGCTCGGTAACATCATGAACGAGTTCCAGCGTTTTGCAGCAGCTTCCGAGAAAGTTATGGAAATCTACTATGCAGAGCCGGAAATCGTAGACAGTCCGGACGCAATTGACAGACCGGAACGCTTTGCAGGTAAAGTGGAGTTCAAGAATGTAAGCTTCCAGTACGAGGATGCCAATCTTCCGGTACTGAAGAACATTTCCTTTGTAGTAAATCCGGGTGAGACCGTAGCAATCATGGGTGAGACCGGTTGCGGTAAGACCTCCCTGATTCAGATGATTCCGCGATTCTATGATCCGACCGAGGGTGAGGTGCTGGTAGACGGTATCCGCGTACAGGACATGAAACTCAAGCAGCTTCGCGGAAATATTGGTCTGGCGACGCAGGATGTCCTGCTTTACTCAGATACGATTGACGGTAACATTGCTTACGGTGATCTGAAGCTGACGCAGGAGGATGTTGAGAAATATGCAAAATACGCGGCAGCAGCGCGTTTTATCTCGAAGATGCCGGATGGTTACGAGACGATCGTCGGCGAGCGTGGTGTAGGTCTTTCCGGCGGACAGAAGCAGCGTATCTCGCTGGCAAGAGCACTGGCAGTAAAGCCGGCTATCCTGATTCTCGACGATACGACTTCTGCAGTTGATATGGAGACCGAGAAGGAAATCCAGCACAGCTTAAGAACGCTTGACTTCCCGTGTACGAAGATTATTATCGCACAGCGAATTTCTACAACTAAGTTTGCGGACAAGATTCTGGTAATTCAGAACGGTGAAATCACGGAATGCGGAACGCATGACGAACTGGTTGCCAAGAAGGGTTACTATCACAGTCTTGTACAGCTGCAGACCGGAGAGGAGGTATAAGCATGGCCAGAAGAAATACGTATAAAGAAGATGAAATTCTGGAAACCCCATTTGAGTTCCGACATCTCTTAAGATCTTTCGTTTATATTAAAAAATACGCATGGCGTATGGGGCTTGCTTTCTTCCTGAGTGCGCTCGGCGGTATCATGGGTCTGTTCGGCCCGATGATTACCCAGAAGGCACTGGACGATGCGATTCCGAATAAGGATATTAAGATGCTGTGGATACTGGCAGCATTGCTGGTGGTTACCTTTGTGATTGCGATTGTTTTTACCACCGTTCGTTCCAAGATTATGATTAACGTGAGCCAGAATATCATCTTTGATATCCGTAAAGATGTATTCGAGCATCTGCAGAAGCTCCCGTTCCAGTATTATGATGACAGACCGCACGGAAAAATTCTGATTCGTGTTGTTAACTATGTAAACTCCGTATCGGATATGCTGTCCAACGGTTTGATTAACGTAGTACTCGAAATCATGAACCTGATTTTCATCGTAGTGTTTATGCTGATGGTAGATGTGAAGCTGTCATTGGTAGTTATGGCAGGTGTGCCGATTCTCTTCGTGTTCATGATGTGGATTAAGAACAAGCAGCGTATTGCATGGCAGCAGGTGTCTAACAAGAACTCCAACCTGAATGCTTACCTGCAGGAGAATATCGTAGGCGCAAGAATCACCCAGATTTTTGCAAGAGAAGATGAGAATTATGATACCTTCTGTACGTTGTCCGACCGTTGTCGTTCAACCTGGTTCAAGGCAGTAAGATACAGTAACCTTGTATGGCCCGGTATTGATAATATCTCCGTATGGGTACGTGCAGCGGTTTATCTGGTAGGTCTTTTAATTATTGGTCAGGGCGAAGTAAGTCTTGGCGTAATCGTAGCGATTACCTCTTATGCTTCCCGTTTCTGGCAGCCGATTATGAACCTCGGTAATATCTTCAATAACTTCATCAACAACATCGCTTACCTTGAGCGTATCTTCGAGACTCTTGATGAACCTGTAACGATTGACAACGCTGAAGAGGCGAAGGAGATGGAGCCGATTAAGGGCGAAGTTACCTTCGAAAATGTTACTTTCGGTTATGAACCGGGCAAGATTGTACTTGATAATCTGTCCTTCACTGTAAAGCCGGGTGAGAGCATCGCACTCGTAGGTCCGACCGGTGCCGGAAAGAGTACCATCGTAAACCTGATTTCACGTTTCTATGATGTGAATGAGGGCCGCGTACTGATTGACGGTCAGGATGTTTCCAAGGTAACGATTAAGTCCTTGCGTTCCCAGATGGGTATCATGTTGCAGGACAGCTTTATCTTTTCCGGTACAATTGAAGACAATATCCGTTACGGTAAGCTGGATGCGACCGAAGACGAGATTGTGAAGGCAAGTCAGACGGTATGTGCAGATGACTTTATTCGTCGGTTCCAGGATGGTTATAAGACAGAGGTTAAGGAAAGGGGTTCCCTTCTTTCTCAGGGTCAGAAGCAGTTAATCTCCTTTGCTCGTACGCTCCTGTCCGACCCGGCAATTTTAGTACTGGATGAAGCAACCTCTAGTATCGACGTACAGACAGAACGTGCGCTGCAGGCAGGTCTGAATGCAATGTTAAAGGGAAGAACTTCCTTCATCATTGCGCACAGACTTTCTAGCATTAAGAACTGTGACCGCATCATGTATATTGACAGGGGCGGCATTACAGAATGCGGAAGCCACGATGAGTTGATGGAAAAGAAGGGCGATTACTACCGCCTCTACACTTCGCAGATGGAAGAGATTGCATAAAACTTGTGTTTCCGCATTTACTGAAAAAGATACGGGGATTTGACGCAGCATATCATTATGTGAAAAATTCATTTTTCACATTACATACTGGTAAAAGCGACAGCTTTTGAAAATGTGTG
>JAZSIB010000069.1:0-9131 GCA_045533585.1 Lachnospiraceae bacterium
CGCTGTACGCCGCCCTCCAGCTCCGCCTCGTTCGTAAATGACAGATTCAGAAGATTCTTCCCCATCGTTCCGGACAGACTTTTCTTCATCAGTTCCATATATTTGAACTGTTCCTCTTCCTCAAGATTCAAAAACATCTCGTCCACATAAGTACGAATCTGCTTGTCGTCACCTGTCACATAACAGCCGGTCACACGGTGTGCAGATACCGCCGTCTTGGTAAATCGTTTCCTTATCTCAAGTACTTCAGAATGATTCATAAGCTCTTAAACCCCGTTTCTTAATCTCTTAATAAAACGTAATTATTGTACTTCAATCTTTGTCAAAATACAAGTGCAGATACTTCTCCTTCGTTGCCTGACCACCCCGGATATGCCGCTCGGACTTATTCATTTCCAGCACCTGTCTTACCTGGTCCGCCAGAGTCTTATCGATATATTTCACCCTCTGCGTATCTTTATGTACCGTTGACTTACTGATGCCGAACTGCTTCGCGGCCTGCCGGACTGTAGCACGATGCTCCACAATATATTCCGCTATCTCAATTGCTCTTCCTTCAATCTGCTTCTGTGTTTTTGAACCAATTACATAACTCCCCTTCAATGTTTCTACCCGACTGCTGTCCATCTATTGCTATATGTTATGCGGTCAGGCCCAAAATTATACCCTCATTGCTCTTGTTTTTTCTCTGCGCGTCCCCCTTCCAACAAACAAGAGGAGCATTGCACAATCTCTTGTTCTGCAATGCTCCTCTCAAATCATATTTGTTTTATTGATTAGATCTCTTCTTTTTTCGCTGTATATTCACGCAGACGTTCAAATCCCTGCATAATCTGCTCCATAGAGGTCACGAAACTTTCTACCAGATCCACGTTCTTACTGCTGACTTCATATACATCGTGAGTACTTGCAGTAATCTCTTCACTGGTTGCAGACAAGGAACTGATGCTGTCTGCGATCACCGTATTGGAGGATACCAGCGAATTCATAAGTGTCTCCACTTCATTTACGTGACTTAACAATTCGTCAATCTTACTGGTAATCTGCTCGAACTGAGAGTCTGCTTCTTTCGCGCATCCGCTTTCTTCGTTCGACATCTGTACGGTCTGGTCTACCTGTTCCGACATCGTCTGCGCTTCCGTTGATAAAGCGTCAATGATGCTTGTAATATTTTCGGTTTCTTTTCTTGTCTGCTCTGCCAGATTACGAATTTCGTCCGCTACAACCGCAAAGCCTTTTCCGAGTTCACCGGCTCTTGCGGCCTCAATGCTCGCATTCAGCGCAAGCAGATTTGTCTTATTAGAAATACCAAGAATAATGTCGGTAATACCCTTAACCTCTTCCGACTTCGTCTGCAGTTCACTTGCGGAAGCCTTCATCTTACTGTTCGCTTCAATGGAAGCCTCTACGTGATGGAACAATTTATCCATCGCTTCCCTACCGATATCAAGTGCTTTTCCGGCATCACGGGTAATCTCAACGATAGCACCGGTTTTTTCGTGTGTATTATCGATAATTTCTGTTATCTCCTGTGTCTTTGTATTCTGTTGGAAGATAAGCTCTGATGTATCATTAATTCCCTGTGATACATAGTCCATAGACTGATTTACCGTCTTGGTTGAATCTGCGATTTCCGTAAGATTCTGCAGCATTCCATGCGTTTCCTGCTCTACACTTTTTGCCACGGAAAGTACCTCTGCTGCAATGTTCTCATTGCTTTTGGACACCTCCTGCAATGCCTGCATGGACTCATCAAAGAAACGCTTCATCATAACCACGCCGATGTTAGATGCCAATACAATCAAAATTGTAATGATGGCCTCAATCATGATGGATTCTATTACCAGACCGGTCATCTCGTTTGATGACGCGGTCAGTATGATGCGAAGCACATTTGCCACAAAAAAGCCTGCTGCCGTAATTCTGACGATGATAACATCAAACGAAAATACCAGAATAAGCAAGATAGGCAACATGTATGTAAACGGAGTATTCGACGCTGCCATTGCTAACAGAAGAATATAATATGCCGCAAATGCAATGCCGACATAACGCGTATATATAATCGTACGTCTAAAGCGAAAGAACATAACTACTCCGCCCACAAAGACAAGCAATGCCCCGATTATCGGAACAATACTCTGCACCGGCGTCATACCCGATACTGCAGACGTCAGCTGCGATACAAGTCCCATCACAAGAAAAAATGTCGTAACCGCATGCGTAATAAAGATCAATCGGTTTACACGACCTAAATATTGTTCTCTCATATTTGCCTCCGGTTCCGGTTCTGCGCCAAAGCAAAACCAAACATATTATGTTAGTACATTATATATTAACACCAAATCGCCAAACCCGCAATAGTTTTCTGTTATTTTCTCGTCGTTTCTGTTTGTTTTCGCGCAATTACATTTGTGTTCTTTGTTTATTCTTTCTCTTTTTCACGGAAACCACATCCACACCATATATGTATACCGTAAAATGTACTATTTTTTACGTTCAATGTCTTATATTTTATCAACCTATAGACACCTGTAGACACTTATTCTGTCACATGCTACAATAATGTAGTAATCATGCACTGAATGGCAAAAAATATCGGAGGGCATTCACATGAAAAATCTAAAGATGAGCGTAAAACTGATTCTTTTCTTTTTAATCACCGGTGTCATCCCGTTGATGGCAGTCAGCATCCTACTGAACCAGACCGGTAAAAAAGAAATTACAGCCGCGATGGAAAGCGGAAAGCAGGCTTATGCCAATTCGGTAAGTGCCAGCATATCTGATTTCTTTGATACTACAGAAGCAAACGGTGCCGTGCTTGCACGTTCCGAGAATGTAATCCGTGCACTGTATTCCTACGCAGCTGCCTCTACCGATGCAGAGCGTCAGGCAGCACTGGACGAGATGGATTATCTGCTTAGTGTGGTTGCTGAAAAATACGACTATGCCGACGTCTTCGTATCCGATGCAGCCGGCACTCCGGTTTATTCTTCAAACAACACTGCCAATGCTTCCCTGTATGCATCCCTCGCATCTCCGGTAAGCAAAGCGTTAACCGGTACATCTTCCTGGACGGATTTATTTGTATTTACCGATAGTCTGAATCTCATTATGTATGTTTCTCCGATTGCGGACAATGCCGGAAACATCATCGGAACCATCAGTCTTGCAATTCCGCAAAAAACATTGGATGCAGTTGTACATAATGCAGTCGGTTCCCTTGGTGAATACGCAGATTCCTACCTAATTACCGACCGTGGCATGCTGCTTACCGAAACCCGTATCGGAGAACACTCCGAAAATGCTGCACTGAAAGTCACTTTGGATACCGAAATCGTTGACATCATGGATTTCGACATTGCAAGCGGCAATACCGCTTACACCAATGCCCTGACCTATACTACTTACAGCGGTGAAACGGTTCTCGGTAATCTTGCCGTTGTACGCTTCGGTGATACCCACGCAGGTCTTATCATCGAGCAGCCGATGTCCGATATTATGGCAGGCCAACAGGCAATGCAGACCACAACTTACTTATTAATGGTTGTATTTATCATCATTGCTTTTGTAATCTCCATCCTGATTGCCCGCTCCATCACCAAGCCGATAACCGGATTGGTTGCTAAGCTTTCTGAGATGTCCGAATACGATATCTCCTCCGATGTAGACGCGAAGCTGACAGCTCGCCGTGACGAAATCGGAAAGCTTGCCAACGCACTTTCCACTTTGCAGCAGCATCTGAACGAACTGATTCATTCGATTTCCTATAACGCAGAGACACTGGCAGCATCCTCACAACAGCTCACCGCTACCTCTGAACAGTCTGCTGTTACCTCGAATGAGATTTCTACTACGATTACCGAAATTGCAAGCGGTGCCGGTGAGCAGGCGCAGCAAACACAGGAAGGTTCCGTCAATGTCGAAGAACTTGGTAGTCTCATCGACAACAACATCAACCGGGTTGCAGATTTGGATCGTTCCACTACCGATGTTGATGTTCTCGTAAATGACGGTCTTACCATGATGAACAAGCTTGCTGAGATTACAAATACCAGCAGCAGGCAGACCGAACAGGTTGAGCAAAGCATCCTGAAGACCAAGGAAGGCACCAATCGCATCGGCGAAGCCAGCGCATTGATTGCTTCCATCGCGCAACAGACCAACCTGCTCTCCCTGAACGCAGCCATCGAGGCAGCCCGTGCCGGTGATGCAGGTCGTGGTTTTGCAGTCGTAGCTGATGAGATCGGAAAACTTGCCGAACAGTCCGCTGCAACTACCAAGAGCATTGACGCCATCATCAATGAACTAAAAGAAGATGCAGACCGCACTGTAGAAGCGATGAAGCAATCCCGCATCATTAACAATGAACAGAACAGCATCGTGCAGCAAACCGAAGACAAATACCGTCAGATTGCCGAGGCAATGCAGATTGCTTCCACTGCTGTTAACGCAATCAACGATGCAAGTCTTACGATGCAGGAAAAGAAGAATCAGGTAAGCGACATCATTCAGGCACTTTCTTCCGTCGCGCAGGAAAATGCCGCTTCGACCCAGCAGGCTTCCGCTGCCATCGAAGAACAGTCAGCTTCTATCGAAGAGATTTCTGCTTCCAGTGAAAGTCTCGCTCTGCTTGCACAGGACCTCAAAGAACAGATTGCCAGCTTCAAGACCCGTTCTCTCGATGCAGTTATTCCGGTCGAAGACGAAGTCTCTTCGGACGAAGCGCTTGCAACGGCTGAAGAACACATTGAAGCTATAGAAGAAGCGTTTCCGACAGAAGCTTCTGAAAGCAATCTTGCAGACGAAATTGCAGATGAAACCGCAGACGAAGACATCAATGAGATTATTGATGAACTGATGAAGCCGGATGACGAAGCAGACAACGCTTAAGTCCACATTATAGCAAAATGCAGCATATAAAAAGAGTCCGCAACCTTGATGCGGACTCTTTTCATTTTTCTGTGTATCATAACTCTGCAATTTCTTCAGCCTTCCGGTACAAATCACTGCCTGCTCCATCACGGAAGCATTAATGCAACAATCCCGCCAGAATACCCAACACTGCTGAAGCCGCGATAATCAGCACAGCTTTCATCTTGTATTTCTTCATAACAAACAGTATTACGGCAATCACTACGGAACTGATAAACTCATAAGTCGGAATCACGCTAAGCGTTACTCCTTCCGGGAAGAATGCCTTCTTAACGACTGACAAGCACGCTGCTGCAATCAATCCGATCACTACCGGCTTGATTCCGGTCAATGCATCTGCAATCAGGCGCTGCTTGCGGAACTTCTCATAGCACTTTGCAATCACCAGTATGATAATAAAGGACGGAAGCACTACACCAAGCGTTGCAAAAGCACTGCCAAGTATACCAACAGTCTCCGCACCTACATAGGTTGCAATGTTAATTGCAAACGGTCCCGGCGTACTCTCACTGATTGCAATAAAGTCAATCAGCTCCTGCTCCGTCATCCATTCCTTACGAAGCACCGCATCCTGAATCATCGGAATCATCCCGTAACCGCCGCCGAAGGTAAACAAACCAATCTGGAAAAACGTAATAAACAGTTCAAATAACGCTGCTAATGTTCCCATTACTTCGCCACCTCCTGTTTCTTACGGATTATCATAGAATACAGGATACCGGCAACTGCCGCTGCCGCAATAATCGGAATCACCGCAAAGTCAAACACTGCTACCGCTACAAAGGACAAAATTGCTGCTACAATCGCAAACACGCCCCATTTCAGACCCTTCGCCAATGAATACACTGCATTTGCAATCAGAACCACAACTCCGACACGGATACCACGGAACGCATCCTGCACGATCGGATAATCATAGAACTGTCTTAAGAACAGAGCTACCAAGGTAATGATTACAAAGGACGGAATTACTACGCCTAAGGTTGCAAACATTGCACCGAAGAATCCTGCCTTCCGGTAGCCGATGAAGGTTGCCGAGTTAATTGCAATCGGACCCGGCGTACTCTCTGCTACTGCAATGATGTCAAGCAGTTCATCTTTTTCGAGCCATTTCTTCCGTTCTACAATTTCATTTTCTATGATTGCTATCATTGCATAGCCACCGCCGAAAGTGATGGCACCGATTTTCATAAATGTGAGAAACAGTTGTAGTATCATAGCTTCCTCCATGTCGTTTATCACAGTGCATTCTACCGCATGTGTTGCAATCGTGCAAGAGGTTTCGGGAACAAAAAAGATACAGAACACATTCCGTATTCTGTATCTTGAAGCTTACTGTAACGTTTCATTTTTTGTATGATTTTTACCAAAGTAAAACACCAGCATGAGAACCGCTACCACAATAAACGGAATGATACCCACAATACCGGTCGGCGTAGGACCGACAAACGGATTGCCACCATCAACTGTGCAGTATAATCCGAGTCCTGCGATGCTGTTGATGGCACCGTGTCCCAATACAGCGGGCATACAGCTCTTGGTCTTCATGGTGACATAAGATAAGAATATACCCATTACGATGCAGAAGAAGCACATCATTGCGATTCCTGTGAATGGGAATCCGGGATAACCGATGCCGTAATTATGTCCGATTGCGGTAAGCGGTGCGTGCCACAAGCCCCAGATAACACCGTTGATCAAAAGCATCGGGATTGCCGGAAGCTTTTCAGACATTTTGGGTAACAGATAACCGCGCCAGCCCCATTCTTCACCAAAACAGGTGATGCAGTTCATAATCGGTCCCCAGAAAAGTGCTGTTCCTGCCTGTACTATGAACAAAACCAACATCGGCATGGGGTATGCATCCGCACTTACACCACCAGCTTCCAGTGCTGCCTTAAGATAGCCGAATTCCAGATCAAGTTCACCGGGGAATATCAGGAAATACACCACCATTCCGAGTACAGTTAATACGCCCGGACCAAAATAAGCCAACAGATAAGTCTTGATATTTCCTTTCAGATTCAACTTGAGCCATGAGTTTTTGAATCCTTCTTTGGTAATCAGTCTTGTTAGTAAAACGCCGATTGCCGGGAAGAACATAACCACCGCAATCAACAACGTCGCAAAATTTCCTACTTTCTGACTTGCATTATCCGAGTTGATTAAGGGATAGAGGAGACCAAAACAGTATCCGTACGTAAGAAGAAAAGTAATTCCCAGATAAATTACGATTCTTTTGGTTTCCAGCTTTTTCTTTGTTTCATCCATATACAATACCTCTACTTTCTTATTCTACGAATCGGTTTATCTTAAATACCTTTCGTCTGTTCCACATCACTTCTACTCTTCTTTTCTATGTTTCTTATCATAGAGGTAGGAGTATAGGATCGGAGCCAATACCATAATCAACGCCACCGGCAAAAGTACATACATAAAGTTCTCGAAAGATATAAATACGGTTGCCAGAACCACCACACCGCCGATTACCCAAAGTCTTCCTGCAAAGCGGTGTGTTTTGTTCCAATTTTCTTCATTCTCCAGTGCCCATAGGATTCTTATACCTATCGTATAATTCTGTTTGCATTTTGGCAGGTAGTTGCCAACCAAAATAAACACAATTCCCAGAAAAACGCTCACTAAAAAGTTAATATTAACCTCACGCCCCAACGCAATCGCATAGGTAGCACTGCAAAATTCCAAAGAAGTTATCGGCATAAGCAAAATGATGATATCAAAAAGCTTACTGTTCTGATTCTTGTTTTTCGGGTCGTGCGTTGTAAAAAAGATTGCAATCCAATGTGCCGCAAACAAAATCAACGGTAATCCGAAAACCGCAAACCCTTTACTGCTCCAGCCATCCGGCTCACCGCTTCCGTTCCAATGGATCACCATGCGTTCCGGCAACTTATTCCATAAGAGCAAACCGATTACAATCGGTATTAAAATCACAACAGAAGTTATGATCAGTTGCATCCTGCTATACTTCTTCATTATCAGAATCTCCTTTCAAATCCGTAATCCAGAGCATAATCTCTTCCAACACAGAAGTGTTCAACTCATAAAAGATATATTTTCCTTCGCGGGTATCCCGAATCAAATCTGCATCCTTCAGCACGGACAGATGCCGCGAAATGCTGGCTCCCGTAACCGGAAATTTGTCAACAATCTCGCCGGCAGACATCTTGCCGGTCTTTAGGAGATTTAATATTTCCCGGCGTATGGGATCCGAAAGTGCTTTTAGTGTGTGTTGTAAGCCCAATGTCACGCCTCCTCGCTCAACATTTAACCTAAATGTTAAATGTATTGCAAGCGCGGTTGTCTCGTTTGTCAATACCAAAGTGCTCGAACCAAAAAAAGATGCCTCTCTGCAAATGCAGGGAGGCATCCATATTCATTTCATCATTTTATAAAACCGAAGTGTTGTTCTACTTTCGCAAGCGTCTCTTCCACCGTACTTTCCGGGGTTCTTTCAAGCCAGAAATACTTACTCGCCTTGATATCCTGATAGACCTTTTCATTCAGACTCTGCAGCGTTGCACTGCAAGTTTTCTTCGCTTTCGCGACATCCGTTGCACTGTTGATGAAGTTTGCAAATCCCTGATGGTCGGGGCGGTTGCAGTACTCCTCCACCAGATTGGAAGGCTCCCGAATCAAAAATGCTACTCTGGACACCTCTGTAATCTGCTCCCCCTGTTCCATCGTCAGATGGCAGTCGCACAGTACAATCCGGTCCTGTGACAGACGAATCAGATCCATCAACACATAATCCAACTGTTCTCTCGTGTTGCTGATCAGCCACTGCTTGTACTCCTCTACTGTACGTCCGAAAAACTCGTCTGCATCCTTGAAGTTCTTGTTCATGGACGGCTGGAACGTAGGGTCTGACTGCTTCTGATGCTTTTCAAACTGCTCGTCGATATCATAGACCAACAGATTGTGACGCTTTGCCAACTCACGCGAGATGGTCGTCTTGCCTCCGCAAGGGGTTCCGGTTATAAAATAAACGTTGTTTAAATATTCTTTGAGTAAAGTGAGTTGTAATATCATTACAAAATCTCCTTATTAAATAGTTTTTGTGTTTTGTCCGTACATAAAACTATTTAATACAGCTTTATGTACTTAGATATATCTTAACCGTTAGATCAACACTACAACACGCACTACCGATAAGTCCAGGCTTTTCTTTACCTGCC
>JAZSIB010000218.1:0-3591 GCA_045533585.1 Lachnospiraceae bacterium
CAAGAATCAGTTGTCTGCGTTGGAACAGCAGTATTCGACCGGAAAGAAGATACAGAAGCCGTCGGAGGACCCGATTGTGGCGGTACGTGCATTGAAGCTTCGTACCAATCTGGCAGAGTTGAATCAGTATTATGAAAAGAACATCCCGGATGCAAAGTCCTGGATGGAAGTAACAGAGAGTGCGTTGAAGACGGTAAACGATATCCTGACCCAGATGAATTCCTATTGTGTACAGGGTGCCAACGATACCCTGACTAAGAGTGATCGTAACAGTATCGCAAGTAATCTGCAGGAGCTGAAGGATCAGATTTATCAGGAAGGTAATTCGAATTATGCCGGACGTTATGTGTTTACCGGATATAAGACGGATACCAGTCTGGTGTTTGCGGAGAATACTTCGGATTTGCATTATCGTATGACGGAGAAGCTGGACTATACCAATATTCAGATGACGCCTCGTATGTTTAATGAGACAAAGATGGAACAGTATGATAAGGATAATCCGGAGAGCAGTGAGCTTGCGGATAAGCCGTACCAGAAGGATGTTTACCGTGTGCGTCTCGCGTATGACAATCTGGTAGAGGATGCTGAGATAACCATCAATCTGGATCCGGTGCGTAACGAAAAAGGCGAATTGGTTTATGATGAGGACGGAGTACTGGAATACAGTGACAGCTTCAATAACATCGTAACCGTATCAGCGTATGACGAGAATGCATATCTGCCGGAGGACGGAACGATACATTTTATCCCGGAGACCGGTGAGCTGATAATGGCAGCAGACGTGTATACGGAATGGACGAATAACGAGAGAGAATTCCACATCAGTTATGAGAAACGCGAGTTCCAGAAAAACGATCTTCGTCCGGAACATTACTTTGACTGCACCAGTACTGTGGTAAATGCAGAAGGTGAGCTGGAGCCGGACAGTACGATAAAATATACAAAGAAAGATCAGAAGATACAGTACGAAGTGAACTTCAACCAGAAGCTTGATATCAACGTACAAGGCAGCGATGCGCTGACACACGAGATTGGCAGATGCATCGATGATATCCTGGCACAGATTGATTCGATCTCGCAGACGGAAGACCGTATTGAGCAGACAGAGAAGCTGCTTGCGGACGAGAAGATAACGGACGAACAGAAAAAGGCATTGAACGAAATGCTTTCCATGCTGGAGACGGAACGTACCATCAAGGAAGAAACACTCCGTGCTAGCTTTGCGGCAGGGATTACCGAAACGCAGGAACAGCAGGATCTGGTCGGTGAGGCAATCGCGGATATCGGTAGCCGCTATGTGCGTCTGGAACTGACAGAGAGTCGTCTCTCCGTACAGCAGGTAGACTTTACGGAACTCCTGTCCCAGAACGAAGATGCAGACCTTGTAGATACGATTATCAACTTTATGTCGCAGGAGACAATCTACAATGCGGCACTGAATGCTGCCGGTCAGATTGTACAGAACTCACTGCTTGATTTTCTGTAGAATATCAGCTAGAATAAATTGTGAAAGGTAGGGGAACATACGATGTTAGTAAAGACAAGACACTTTGGAGAAATCGATCTTAGCGAAGACAAGATTCTGCACTTTGCAAACGGTATCTTCGGATTCGAGGAGTATAAGACGTATACGATTTTGTATGATTCGGAAGCAGAGGAGAGACCGGCGATTTCGTGGCTTCAGTGCTGTGAACTTCCGGAACTTGCGATTCCGGTAATCAGTCCGCTTCTTGTAAAAGAAGATTACAATCCAATCGTAGAGGATGAGCTTTTGAAGAGCCTCGGCGAACTGACCGATGAGAATCTGGTCATTCTTCTGACGCTCACCGTACCCGGGGACAAGACGAAGATGTCCGTGAACCTGAAGGCGCCGATTGTTATTAATGCAGATAACCGTGAAGGCAGTCAGGTAGTAGCGGAAAATCCGGACTATGAGATTAAGTACATGATTTACGATATCCTCAAGGAGGCAAAAGAGAGGAGGTCGGCAGGATGTTAGCATTATCGAGAAAATGTAACGAGTCCATTATGATTGGCAATGGCATCGAGGTTACCATCCTTGATATCAAGGGGGATCAGGTAAAGATCGGTATCAACGCACCGAAGTCTGTGCCGATTTACCGTAAGGAAATCTACAAACAGATTCAGGCGGCAAACATCGAGGCTGCAAAGGCAGAAGTGGCAGTAGACGAGTTGAAGGATTTGTTCTAAAACATCAGGGAAAACGAAAAGATTTCGTTTTCCCTATTAATTTTTTAAACGAACTGTCCGATAAGTAAAACAGAAGCACGGAAAGGAATGTTTGTGCAAACAGATTACACAGGGAGGTGTCTATTATGGCATTAGAAGTTACATCAGGTGCAGTGAGTGGATTACAGAAGGTGGCAAAGCCGGTAGAGATGCCGGAGCAGCGTTCGGTCGAGAGAGCAGCAGATGTGTCGAATGTATCCACATCCGCACAGATTGAGAGACAGGTTGCAACAAGTGTAGAGCAGGATGCAGCCAGAGGATATAGTGGGAACGAAGAAGCGCAGGCAACTGCAGCGCAGAATGCGATTCGTATTGAATCAGCAGTAAAACGTGCCAATAATACCATGCGTATGACAAAGACCAGCTGTCAGTTCCAGTATCACGAGGATACGAATCGCGTATCGATTAAGGTGATTGACAAGGATACCGAAGAAGTTATCCGTGAGATACCGTCGGAAGAAGCACTTGAGTTGATTCAGAAGATGTGGGAGATGGCGGGTATTCTGGTAGACGAAAAGCGCTAAACCGAATTTCAGAATGAAATTCGGTTGCAAATTTGTGCGAGGCACAAAGTTTGCGGGTGTTGGAAGAATATAAAGGAGTGAGGATATGCCAATTAGAATGACAGGTCTGATATCCAATTTGGATACCGAAGGCATCATCAAGGAATTGATGGGTGCACAGAATCTGAAAAAGACAAAAGTTGAGAATAAAATTACCAAGCTCGAATGGAAACAGGAGAAGTGGAAAGAGCTGAACACGAAGATATACAAGCTCTATACCGACAGTCTTGCCGATATGAAGACGGAAGGTACTTACCTGACCAAGAAGGCAAGCAGTTCGAATGAAAACAAGTTGAAGGTAAGCGCGGGCAGTATTGCGGCGGAAGGTACGCACAGTGTGACGGTAGGTAAGTTAGCCAGCGCACAGTATCTGACCGGTGGTGCGATTAAGGCGCCGGCAGATTCCGGAATTACGGAGATTAATCGCGCGACGAAGCTGGCAGACCTTGGATTTGATACAAGCGGAAGCTCTGTGATTAAGATTCAGACCGGCGCGAGCGAGATTGCAACTGAGCTGGTAGTGGATGAAGATACCACGATTGCAGACTTTATTGAGAAGTGTAAGGATGCAGGGATTAATGCAAGCTTTGATGATACTTACGACCGTATTTTCTTAAGTGCTAAGGCAAGTGGCGTGGACAATGCGTTCCGCATCACGACCGGTGTATCTTCCGCAGGTGATGAAAGAGAAGCATTAAAGGATGTATTTGATTTTGACAATCTTTCTTCTTCCCAGAAAACCAAGGTGAATACTTTGCTGGATAATCTGCGTACG
>JAZSIB010000075.1:0-4149 GCA_045533585.1 Lachnospiraceae bacterium
TTATCTTCTTCATAAGCTTTTCTTCACCGGCGAAAAACGCTCCCAGATACACCCAGACCTCTTTCATCTTGAACAATGTATGCAGGTCACCTGACATAATTTCCTCATATCCGTGCAGCAAATCATCCATAAAAGCTTTCAGCTTCCTTACCTGCTACGGTTCTTTTCCCTTCAGCTCATCCACCAGACCGGGGTTCTTGAATACGCCTCTCCCCAGCATGATGGTATCCACGGTGGGGAATTGTTCACAAAACTCCCTATACTGCTCCGGCGAATGCAGTTCTCCGTTATAGCAGAGCGGAACCCTTATTTCTTGAAGCGCCTGTGCAAATACGTCGTGGTGTACCGGCAGCCGGTACTGGTCCTTTTGCAGGCGCGGATGAATAATCAGCTCCTCTATCGGAAAGCGGTTATAGATTTCTTGTAACTGCTCCCACTCACTTACTTCATTCTTTCCGATTCTTGTCTTGATGGATATCTTCAACCGACATTCGTTAAACATCTCCTCCAAAAAACGTTCCAACGCTTCAGGAAAAGCCAGAAAACCGGAACCGCGTTTTTTTGCCACCACCGTTCCGGACGGACATCCAAGATTCAGATTCACACATTCATATCCATACTCCTGCATTCTTCCTGCAAGCTCTAAAAAAACATCCGCATGATTCGTCAGTATCTGCGGTACAACATCCATCCCGACATTGTGCTCCGGCAGAACATCATTCAATTCCTTGTGATTCAGCCCGCTGCTACTGATAAACGGCGTAAAATATTTATCAATATTCCCAAAATGCTTCTGATACACGTTCCGGAAAATATAACCTGTCATACTTTCCATCGGTGCCAAATAAAACCTCATACTACCAGTCCCTTTCCGGCGACTCATCCACTGCTTTTCCTTCGGCTGACTCATCCCCAGTTGTTTCGCACACCCAAATCACTGTCGCAGTAACTTCCTTATATTAATAGTGTTGTTCTTGTAAGTGCTTACACCCCAATCAATTCTTCATACAAATCCATACCGAAACTCGTCAATTCCGGCTCATGCTGTATCATACGGAATGTTCTTCTGCCATCCGCCAAACGCTCAGCGCTCAAGAATTCTACAGTTGTCTCCGAGTCGTTCTGCACTTCCGCATATATTTTCTGTGCAAATGACAAAAGATGGGTCACTGTAAGCACTTTCACCCCGGATTCCACCAATGCCTTTGTGATGTCATATGCAATGACAGAACCTTCTTTCTCTGTGGTTGTTGCAAAGGATTCGTTCAACATTACGATGGAATCCTTTCCCAGATTCTCGACAATCTGATTCATGCGCTGCAGCTCCTCATCCAGACGTCCACTGTTCATCTGGCTGTCCTCACGCCGTGTGAAATGTGTGAAAAATGAAGGAAAAATACCACTCTCGTACCGGCTTGCCGGAACAAACAATCCGCACTGCATCATAATCTGTGCAATCGCCACGCTGCGAAGGAAGGTGGATTTACCGCCCTGATTTGCGCCGGTTACAATGACCATCATGCGGTCATTGATGTCGCAGGTATTCCCCACCGGCTCCACGCGCTGTTCCATGCACATAACAAATTCCTTCAGCTCCGTAAAGCGCAGGTTCTCCTTGTTCACCACCTTCGGATAGCAATATGAAACACCAAAACGCTTCATCTGCTGTCCGAGATTGATTGCTCCGAGATAAAACCCTATCTGGAATTTTAACTGGTCAAAATACGCACCAACAAAGTCTTCAAACGGCTTACAGGCATTGATTACATGGCGTACCACTTCATATTCCAGTTCTGCTGCCTGTTCCGTTATCTGCATACTCTTTTGGATGGTAATGGAATCCGGAGTCATAGCGCCGATATATCCCTGCATCTTTGATATCATGCTCTTAGGGTTCCGATATTTCTTCATCTGCGTTTCCATCTCTTCCAAAACGAGATTTCCGCACTTCAGCCCCGCCGTCAGATCGCAACCCAGTACCATTCTCGGCCGGCCTACCATCTCCTCACCAGTAGTCTCTTCCGCCGGCGCGTAGAATCCTACACTGTCCAAAGTCTTCGTCAGCGCTGCTTCTTTCTCATCAGAGAACTCCTCACATAATCTGTGATATAATTCATGGAAGCCTTCTGACTTCAGATTCATCACCTCAGCCTTGAACATTTCCTTCAATTTACTGAGGCTTCGCACCAAATGACGCAAGGTCTCAACATCGGTTACCAGTCTGCCCTTGGAATCACTGCTGCCGCGGGACTTTGTTTCCATCCTGCGCCCGAGTATTCCCCATTTTTTCAGCACTTCCGTCGAAAACACATACAACGAACGGATAAAAGCTTCCTCTTTCACTGCATCTGCCAGAATCTCCTGCCGGTATATGATTTCCCGCGGCGTAAGCAACGGCACCATCACAACACTTCGCATGGTCCGCTGTATGAACGCATCCACCGGCAATAACTTCTTCACTCTGCCTTCTTTATCCCACACAACCTCTTTTGCACTCTCAGTAAACAGCGTCTGCAATCCAAGGTCGGTAATAATATTCCTGTCATCCGAATATACCTTTATATCGTTCCAATCCTTCTCAGGATATAGCAAACATACCTTCATCGTTGTCTCCCATCACAAATTCTAGCTTAATTCATAAAATACCGCTATTTCAGCCTTGCTTTTAACTGTTCATACGTCAGTTGATATTTATTCACCTGATTCTGCGCGCAGGCAGAATCGTCTGCTTCTTTTCGCATAATGCGGAAGCTCTGAATCCGTTTCTCATCTAACATGGCACGAAGACTTACAACTCCTTTTGTCCCCTCTGACAACTCCTTCAGATGCGTTACATAGATCCCCCGGCAGCCTTCACCGATAAAATGCTCCAACACCTTCTTTCCCATCAGGCAGGCATCGTAGTTTGCCGCTGTTGTGAACAGCTCGTTTATGATAACAAAAGCGCCGTCCGACTGTTCTTGCATCATCGGTTTTAATCGTACCAGTTCCTCTTTCAGCTTGCCACGTCCCGTCTCCACGCTCTCCTCCACAGAAAAATGCGTCAGAATCCGTGTAAAATGATGCACATTGGCAATATTCGCGGGTACATCCAGTCCCAGCTTCGTAAAGTACACCAGCTGTCCCAGACTTCTGGCAAAGGTGGTCTTGCCACCCTGGTTCGGACCGGTCAGCACAAAGAACTGTTCCCCGTCATAATACTCCAGCCCGTTACTGATAACCTCTTTTCCCTGCCTGCTGTTCACCAACGCCAATGCAAGGTCGTACAGCCCCGACGCCTTCATATCTTTGGCTTCATCAACAGTCGGTGCCGTAAAGGTATATCCCAGAGAAATCATCACATCCCGGAACTGGTGATACGACAGATAGAACGGTATTTCCTCCGCAAAACGGAAAACCCAATCCTTGTCGTACTCTTCATACACATCATAGAATTTCTTTGCGCTTGTGACAAATTCCCCGTGCTTCTTACGGAATATCTCAACAATCTCCTGCTCCAGATTCGTCAGGTTCATATTCTTCATAAACGGACTCTTAATCCCGTCTGAATTCTCTCCGAATGACTGACTTAGAAATCTTTCATAAGTACCCGGTTGCCGTTCTTCCGTCACCACGATTCTATCGTTCTCGTAAATCAGTGTAATATGGAAGCTTGCAATCTCATCTCTCATTGCTCTTGCTGTATTCTGCATATTGATATACTCTTCTGAAGTAACATACGCAGTCAGTTCCTTCTTGAATTCCTGCATTCCCTCCGAAGCAAATTCAAAGCCCTGCAGTGCCTCATTTAAGCCCGCACAGGCATCACAATAGGTGGCAACCTCCAGGACAAACCACACATG
The DNA here is from genome assembly GCA_045533585.1 of Lachnospiraceae bacterium. GTDB lineage: Bacteria > Bacillota > Clostridia > Lachnospirales > Lachnospiraceae > SZUA-448. The sequence goes on from JAZSIB010000075.1 coordinate 3,843, forward strand.
CTTCTGCAACGGATAGAATACCGCATGGCAGTTTTCCTCGGCATGATTCCTCTCGCGCATCCGCTCCATGAAACAGTTCAACGCCTCAAAAACGCCTTCCTTCTTAATATCCGCATAGATTGCCCGTCTATAATCCGACACTTCCTTATCCTTCGGAAGATAATAATAGAAATTTTCCACCGTCTCCGGCCATGCCAGCTGAATCTGATTCACTACCTGGTCGAGATTCAGATCCACCATAAACTCCGGCTGACTGAAATCTTTATACGGTTGTATCTTCTTATCTAAAATACTTACAAAGCTCATA
>JAZSIB010000006.1:0-2258 GCA_045533585.1 Lachnospiraceae bacterium
TACTGATTGGATTTACCGAGTCGCTGATGGCAGGATTCAAGAACGGTCTGTTCATGTGGAACCTTCGGGCATTCCTCGAGTACGAGGAGAAGATTCCGGAAGATACCGACGGAGCCGATCCGGGCGAAGAGATACAGAGCATCGAGTTTAAGAATGTAAGTTTTTCTTACAAAGACAAACAGGTATTACATAATCTGTCGTTTGAAATCCGCGGCGGTAAGACCTACGCGCTGGTCGGACATAACGGAGCCGGTAAGTCTACGATTATCAAGCTCCTGATGCGTTTCTACGACCCGACGGAGGGTGAGATCTTCTGCAACGGAAGGAACATCAAGGAGTACAATTTGCAGAAGTACCGCGCATTATTCGCAAGTGCATTTCAGGATTGCCGTATCTTGTCCCTGACGGTTGCGGAAAATGTTCTGATGCGAAGAGTCAAGGAAGACGAACGGTCGAAGGTGGAAGAGGCGCTGAAGCTTGCCGGTGTATATGACAAAGTAATGTCACTGCAAAACGGCATGGATACGATACTGACCCGCGAGTTTGCAGATGACGGTGCGGTGCTGTCCGGCGGTGAATTCCAGAAAATCGGCGTTGCCCGTGCGTTCGTAAGAGAATGTCCGATTAAGATATTTGACGAGCCGTCGAGTGCACTTGACCCCATATCGGAGTATAAGCTGTTCGACAACATCTTAAAGAGCAGTAAGGATAAGACGGTGTTGTTTATCTCGCACCGGCTGTCTTCTGTGCAGAATGCGGACTGGGTATTGATGCTGGAGCACGGCAAGGTAATCGAAGAGGGAACCCATAAGATGCTGATGAAGAAGCAGGGCGTCTATGCGGATATGTATACCAAGCAGGCAGAGAATTATCTGGCAGCATCCGTGGAGGAAGCCGGTTCGGACATTTTTGCAGTGCAGGGGGAGGTGGAAGCATGAGACATACATGGCAGAATCATGTTTATATGTGGAAGATGTGCTTCCGTGCCGCACCGGGCTTTATGCTGTATACGCTGTATGATGCGTTCCGTTTGCAATTTTTGATTTTCGTTGAGCATACGCTGGCAATCCGCTATGTGCTCCGTTGTGCAGAGCACGGTGAGCCGTTTTATAAGGCGGCGATCGTGGTCGGCATTACCTTACTTTTGAATATGATTGCAATGGTGCCGGATGGGTATTTCCAGCATGCATTGCTGCTTCGTTCCAAGCCGAAGATTTATCAGGCACTGAAGAATGAGATGTACAAAAAGGCAGCAGAGCTTGACTTGTCCTGCTACGACAATCCGGAGTATTACAATGACTTCGTGCTGGCGGTAGCAGAGGCAGAGAGTTGTGTGGACCGATTCTTAGATCTCGTAGGGTTACTCGTTCAGAGTCTTACCATCTTGGTTACGACGGGTGCTTTCTTTATCATGACGGACATAACGGGTGTGTTTTTCGTTATCGCATCGTTCGTGCTGAGCTTTGTGTTTATGCGCTTATTGAACAAGCTGAATTACAAGGTGCGCCTGAAGCTGAATCCGTTGATTCGTCGCAGGAATTATACCAGCCGCGTGTTCTACCTGAACGATTATGCGAAGGAATTGCGTCTCTACCCGGAGGTAGGAGATGTGCTGGCGCAGGATTTTACGGATACCAACATTGAGATGGAACAGGAGCAGAGAAAGGTGGCGGGAAAGCGTACCGGATTGTTGTTTGCACAGGGGTATTGTGCGGGGGGCTTCATTCTGGACGGTCTGTACATTACCTACCTGATTTTCCAGGCGGCGGTACTGCGTACCATCGATTACAGCAATGCGGTAATTCTGTTTAACAACACGGGACGTCTGCGCCGTGGTATGCGAGGCTTTGCAGAAGCAGTGCCGAAGGCAAATGAAAACAGCATGTACATTGATAAAATTCGTTCCTTCCTTGCGTATGAGCCGGTGATAAAGCACGGAATCGGGGAAGAGGTTCCGACGGGTGCAGGCGAGATTCACTTGGAGAACGTAAGCTTTGCATATTCGGAGGGTACGCCGGAAATTTTGCATGACATCACGCTGCATGTAACACCGGGCGAGAAGATTGCGATTGTCGGCTACAACGGAGTAGCTGAAAATGAACTGATTAATTTGCTGATGCGGCTCTACGACCCGACCTCCGGTACAATCAGCTACCATGGAAATGATATCCGTTCTTATAATCTCGACGAGTATCACAAGCGAATCGGTGTTGTATTCCAGGACTTTAAGATGTATGGTGCATCGCTTCTGGAAAATG
>JAZSIB010000261.1:0-4116 GCA_045533585.1 Lachnospiraceae bacterium
GAAATCTGCTCCAAGTGCCATTCTTTCTATACCGGTCAGCAGAAGAGCGTAGCTGCACGTGGTGCAATCGATAAGTTCAATCGTAAGTACGGTCTTTCGAACAACTAGCACATACGAATATGCGAAGAAAAGGGTTGAGGCATTATGCTCTCAGCCCATTTTTGAATTGTAAAATAATGGAGGATAAAGATGAGATCATCAGAAATCGGCGGACAAGCGGTAATCGAAGGCGTAATGATGAAGAACAGAAATCAATATGCTGTTGCAGTCAGAAAACCGGACGGTGAGATTACGGTGGACGTACAGAAAATTGAAAAGAAGCGGAAGGGTATCCTGAAGGCTCCGATCATCCGTGGTGTTGTTGCGTTTGTTGATTCCATGGTGATCGGCATTAAGACCCTGTCTTATTCGGCGACTTTTTTTGAAGAAGAGGAGCCGGAGAAAAAGAAATCTTCTAAAAAAGATAAAGAAGCGGAAGCAGAGCTGGCAGCAACCGAAGATGTGGCTGTGGCAGAAGGTGAAGTTGCTGAGATAAAGGAAGTTTCGAAAGAACAGAAGGAGCAGACCGAGAAGAAGGAGTCTGCTGCGGACAAGGCACTGGTGGCAGGTACTGTGGCACTTTCGATCGTGTTCTCCGTATTGATTTTCATGCTGTTGCCGATGTTTCTGTCCCGTTTCCTTGCGAAGGTAATTGAGAGTCAGTTGGTGCTGACCTTGGTTGAGGGCGGTCTTCGTATCTTGATTTTCATCGGATATGTAGTGGCTATCTCCCAGCTGAACGATATCAAGCGCGTCTTTGCTTATCATGGCGCAGAGCATAAGTCGATTAACTGTATCGAGAACGGACTGGATCTTACGGTAGAGAACGTCAGAACACAGTCCCGCCAGCATAAGCGTTGCGGAACCAGCTTTTTGCTGTTTGTAGTATTTATCAGTTTGATATTCTTCCTGTTTATCCGCGTGGATCAGGTATGGTTACAGGCGATTATCCGTGTACTTTTAGTACCGGTGATTGCAGGTATCTCGTATGAGATTATCCGTTTTGCAGGTAACAGTGATAATAAAGTGATTGTTGCGATCAGTAAGCCGGGCTTTGCACTGCAGAAGCTGACGACCAGAGAGCCGGATGATTCCATGATTGAAGTGGCGATTGCGTCAGTGGAAGCGGTGTATGATTGGAAGCCGTTTGTAGAGCAGGTGCGTAAGGATCAGGCGGCAGCAGAACGCCGTGCCGCGAAGGAAGCTGCGAAGGCAGAAGAGGCTGCGAAGAAAGCAGCAGAACTGAAGGCCGCAGCAGAGAAGAAGGCAGCTGAGATCGAGGCTGCGCAAGCTAAGAAAGCAGAGAAACAGAAGGTACTTGCTGCGAAGGTGGCGGAAGAAAAGAAGATAGCGGCACAGCAGGAAGCAGAACGTAAAGCCACAGAAAAGGCAGCACTTGCAGAGGAGAAGAAAGTAAAGGCTGCAGAAGAGGCGGCTGCGAAGGAAGCAGAAAAAGCAGCGAAGGCTGAGGCAGAACGTATAGCTGCAGAAGAAGCAGCAAAAGTCGCTGCGCTTGCAGAAGAAGAGCGAAAGAAGGCATTAGAGGTTAATCTGGATGCTTTGGATAAAGTTCTTACGGTATCGGAAGAAGAGAAGGGACAACAGATTGCATTTAAGGATCCTTATGAAGAGCGGAAGACCCGTATCATCCCGGTAGAGGAGGAAGAGGATGAGATTCTGAAGGCGCTCGACCGTTATTTTGTAATGGATGAAGAGGATGAGATCTGAGATGATGCACGGTAAAAGCATGACAGGCAGTCGTGCAGAGGTGCAGGGCAGTACTGTGGAAACAGGGATACCTGCAACATGGCATCAGGTACTCAAAGCGGCACAGGAAGATTACGGGGTGGATCAAAGTGACGCTATGCTTCTCTTAGAGTATGTATCAGGACACAGCCGCAGTGAGATTCGTATGCGTTATGGGGAAAGCATACCGGAGGATGTGGCAGAACGGTTCGACGAGTTGCTGGAATTTCGAAGGCAACATATCCCGGTGCAATATATCACCGGACAACAGAACTTCATGGGATTTGAGCTGAGTGTTACGTCGGACGTGCTGATTCCGCGCCCGGAGACAGAACTCCTGGCAGAGCGGGTTATCCGTGCCTGTGAAGAAAAGGATGTGTTGGACCTGTGTACCGGTTCCGGTTGTATCGCGATTGCGGTACGGGCATTAGGAAAGGTGAAAAGTGTATCGGCAAGTGATATCTCAGAGGAAGCACTTGCGGTTGCAGCGAAGAATGCGAAGGCGCACGATGCGGAGATAGAGTTCCGGCAGGGAGATTTGTTTGAAGCATGGAGAGATTCTGCTTTTGATATCATCGTGTCGAATCCGCCGTATATCCCAACGGCTGAGATTGCAGGCTTGATGCCGGAGGTACGCGAGTATGAGCCGCATCTGGCACTGGACGGAACGGAAGACGGACTGCAGTTTTACCGACGCATAGCAGCAGAGTGCAGGGAGCATCTGAATCCCGGTGGAAGTGTGTTCTTAGAGATTGGATGTGAGCAGGGCAAGGACGTAGCGGAACTGTTCCGCAAGGCTGGCTTTGCGAACGTACAGGTATATCAGGATTATGCGGGCCTTGACCGCATTGTTGAGGCGTCTTAATAGGAAGAGATTTGTGCCTGCAGGTGAAGTGTGACAGGCGATGGAAAGGTAAGGACAGTAACATGTTTGACAGATTAGAAGACTTAGTGCTTCGTTTTCAGGAGATTCAGGACGAGCTGAGCGACCCGATGGTGGTAAGTGACCAGAATCGGTTTCGTAAGCTCATGAAGGAGCAGACGGACCTCTCGGAGATTGTAGAAGCATATAAGGAATACAAGGCAGCAAAGGAAGGCATCGAAGAGAGCCTTGCGCTGCTGGATGAAGAAAGTGATGAAGAGATGCGTGAGCTTGCCAAGGAAGAGTTGAATGCATGCCGCGCAACGGTAGAGGCAAAGGAGCAGGAGCTGAAGATTCTCTTACTTCCGAAGGACCCGAACGACAGTAAGAACGTTATCGTCAAGATTCGCGGCGGTACGGGTGGTGATGAGGCGGCGTTATTTGCCGCAGAACTCTACCGTATGTATATGAAGTACGCCGAGGGTAAGCGTTGGAAGACAGAGCTCATCAGTGTGAACGAGAACGGCATCGGCGGCTTCAAGGAAGTTGTATTTATGATTAATGGACAGGGAGCATATTCCCAGCTCAAGTACGAGAGTGGCGGACACCGTGTACAGCGTGTGCCGGTAACCGAGTCCGGCGGACGTATCCATACTTCGGCGGCGACCGTAGCTATCTTACCGGAAGCGGACGAAGTAGATGTGCAGATTGATATGAACGATTGTAAGTTTGACGTGTTCCGTGCGTCCGGTAACGGTGGACAGTGTGTCAATACCACGGACTCCGCGGTTCGTCTTACTCATATCCCGACCGGTATCGTGATCTCCTGTCAGGACGAGAAGTCACAGCTTAAGAACCGTGACAAGGCTTTGAAGGTACTTCGTTCCAAGCTCTATGAGCTCGAACTTGAGAAGAAGAACAGCGCCGAGGCAGCAGCGCGTAAGAGTCAGGTCGGAAGCGGTGACCGTTCCGAGAAGATTCGTACCTATAATTTCCCGCAGAGCCGCTGCACGGACCATCGTATCAACCTGACGCTGTACCGTCTGGATGATATCATGAACGGTGATATCCAGGGCATTATCGACAGTTTGATTGCAGCCGACCAGGCGGAGAAACTGACAATGATGAATGAGGAATAAAAAGCCTGGTCGGCTTGACCAGGCGGAGAAACTGGCATCGATGCAGGAAAACTAAGAAAGTCCTTTTTTCAAGGTGTGTGAAAAACGATGTTGAATTATTTGAGAAATTTGTTATAATGTAATTAGAAAAGGCAATCGCCACAGAGTGGTTGACCGAGTTGGAAAAACAAAAACCTTCCCAAACTGGCCAAAGTACAGGGAAGGTTTTTTTGTTTACAAAAAGTTAATTTGTAATAAACCGATTCTCTGCTATAATGGGTAAGGCACCGCGATAAAGCGGTAAAATGGACATTGTGATTATGAAGGAGATTGTGACAATCATGAAAAAAT
>JAZSIB010000193.1:0-3092 GCA_045533585.1 Lachnospiraceae bacterium
TAATCGATGGATACATGATATTGTATTTTAAAATTATATTGACATAAGCGGGCAATTGACGTAATTTCATAACAGAGAATTGTCAGTCAGAAATGTCGGAAAAATATAAGGAATGGTGAAGTATATGAAGATAGCAATTTATCCGGGAAGCTTTGATCCGGTAACGTTAGGTCATCTGGACGTTATCAGGCGTTCAGCCAATATTGTTGACCAGCTGATTATCGGTGTGTTGAAAAACAGTGAAAAGAGAGCATTGTTTACGGCAGATGAACGTGTGGAACTGATTCGTCAGGTGACAAAGGATATCCCGAATGTGAAGGTGGAAGCTTTCAGCGGTTTGACGGTAGACTTTGCTAAGGAGCGCGGTGCAAGCCTTCTGGTAAGAGGTTTACGTGCGGTAACGGACTTTGAATATGAACTGCAGATTGCACAGATTAATCATAAGCTGTATCCGGCGTTAGATACGATTTTCTTTACAACCAGTGTAGAGTATTCGTACTTAAGCTCCAGTATTGTGAAAGAAGTCGCAAGTTATGGAGGAGATATCCGTAAGTTCCTTCCGGAGTGTATTGTACAGACAGTGTATGATAAGTATGCAGGAAAGTAACAAAAAATTCTTGCAATGTTTCTGCAAAAAGGGTAGCATTCAGGAGGAAAGAATGTTACAATATAATTTAAGTTTATGAACGAAGTTGCCGTATACGGAGGATAGAAGCATGTCGAACAGAATCGAGCAGATTATTGAGAATATTTATGACTTTGTAGAAAGCTGCAAGCCTGCACCGCTTTCGCAGAGCAAGATCGTGGTTCCGAGAGATGAACTGTATGAATTGCTGGATGAGCTTCGAGTAAAGACTCCGGATGAGATAAAGCGTTATCAGAAGATTATCAACAATCGTGACGCAATTATTAAGGATGCGGAAGAAAAGGCGGCAGAGATTATCGAGGAAGCACGCCGCAATGCAGATGCACTTCTGAATGAGAATAATATTTTCCAGCAGGCATGTGCAAAGGCAAACGAACTGGTGTCGGAAGCGGCAGAGAATAAGGAGCGCATTGAAGCAGCAGCCAATCGGGATGCAGACCAGATTCGCGGCGGTTCCCTCGCGTATGCGGATGAGCTTCTTTATACAGTAGAGAGAACACTGGCAATCGCATATGAGAGCATGCAGGCAAGAAGTGAAGCGATGCTGAACGAGCTTAAGGACAAGCTGGATACGGTAATTGAAAACCGTAAATCGTTGTATCCGGAAGGCATGGAGCCGGAAGCGGAGTATGTTGAGGAGACGGCAGCGCAGGAAGAGCCTTTTGTCGAGGGCTATGACGAGGATATCTTTATTAAGAACATCAGTGAATAATATATGGGATGATATAGAAGCAGGACTGACGCAGATGCGAAAGTCCTGTTTTTTTATGTTTTGGTATCTGAAGATGAACAGATTCGGAGTTTATGACAGACGTCATAGAAAAAGAAGAAAAAAGAGCGAAATAAAAGCAGCGCTGAGAACTCGGGAAATGATGTAGCGAACAAGTGACAATCCGGTCCCGGAGAGCATGCAAGCAGTCTGGGCAATACCGGAAAGTCCGGTAAAGGAGACTGCGGCGGCGGACAGGATTACTTTTGCAGTTTCGGAAAGCGCGGACGTACAGACGGCACGGACTCCAATGGTTATCTCAAGAGCAGCAACCAGTGGCAGAGTAAGGGGCGAATCAATGAGCAGGGCAAATTCAGCAAGCACAGAAAAAAGGATGACGAACCCGCCCACCTGAGTGATGACGGTAAAGCTGTCCATGATGGAGCTGCTGACGGAAGAGATGAAGGTTGTGTCTGAAGGGGAAGTCGCGGAGGGGGAAGGAGTGGTGTCGGTCTTTGTTGGTGAGGTACGGAGTGCATGTGCGACGATAGAGGCGGTTGTAAGCTGAGTTTGTGGCGCTGAGACGTGTTGCAGTAAGTGGTCAGAGGAATGGTTGTGAAGAGGAGCGGAAGAGCAAACGGAAAAGTGTGTGCAGATGGTAGTGAAAAATGTCGAAAACATTGCTTGTAATATGGCAGCAAGCAGGGAGGAAAGCGGAACAAATAATAGGAAGCAGCCGATAAGATCCGGGCGCTGCAACTGTACCTCTGCTACATAGCCCATAAGAAACATCGTACTGCTGTTGTTACAGACGGTAAGGAGAAATTGTCCCTGCTTTCGGGAGAGTTGTCCGGAACGGACGGCTTCGGCGGTTAATTTGGCACCCAGAGGGAGCCCGCAGAGCAGTCCGAGCAGCAAGGGATAGAGAAAATACAGATTCCGGCCGGTACGGGAAGAAATCCGATTGCAGAGTGTGTCTACGAGATGAAGACGCCGGATAAGGTCGGATAGTATCATAAAAGGTAGCAGGGTAGGAAGTAAGATGTTGAACCAAAGCAGAAGTCCACTGCTTGCACCGTTACGCGCCTGTGTCGGAAATGTAAGAATCAGAAAAAGAAAGAGGAGAGGAAGAAGATACAGCAGTTTTTTTTGTATGGGAATGCGCTTCATAAGGAACCTATACAGACAGTTTGTATACCTTATGAAGATTATGAAGCGTTAGAACATTTGGAAGAAAAAGAAAAAGGAAAAATGAATAAACCATACAGAACGTGGCGGTAATATAGGAGGGGTTATATGCGCAGAACACCCCTTGTGTACTCGTTGGTGGGGTTAAGTGTTTTCTTTTTCTGTTGTACCATATCATAAAGCTGTGCTGCCCGGATATCCTGTTGTAGTAGCATTGCAGCAATGCCGCGCAGTTCCTTTTCGGCAGGGGCAAGCCTGTTGATAAGCGGAACTGTACTGCGGTCGGACAGGTGGCGAAGTGCCTTGGAGGAGGATTCGCGCAGTCCGAGCAGGCGGGCATAGAAACAGGAACCTTGTTCACGTTCTGTCTGTAACGGCTCTGTAGTGATGTGTAACAGGACATGTAACAGCATGCGGTTGGCACGTGTCAAGGTGAGCTGTCTGGATTTGAGTAAGGCTGCCGTTTGTTCAAATCCGGAAGCAGAAGAGAGTTGGGCAAGGATGCGGTTTGCAAGTTCCGAGTTCCAGTCAGCATAAGCACATAAGGAG